>JAQUQE010000012.1 GCA_028716225.1 Dehalococcoidales bacterium
CTCTGAACGCCTTCCCTGTAGTTGGCCTTGACGGTCGGACCAAACGGGTTGGCGTTGAAGTTCTCGATCATTCCGGCCTTGGAAGCTTCGTAGTTCCTGGCCATGATGCCCGCCCTGTTCTGGAGCTTCGAGGCCCCAGTGGATGCCATCTCCTGTAGAGATCTTGCCATGTTTATCCTCGTAGGTACAGAGCTGCTCTCTTGTATTTATTTGTTGCTGTCGGCAATTGGCGATTAGGTAGCACACCCCGGAGTCCCTATTTAAAGGGGTAGTAGTAATAGTGAGCATACCGATCAACCTTGCCCTGTGCCAGCTCTAGGCTGATACTTTCGGATGATCTGTATTGTGGCATCAACGTCCGCTTTGCTCTCGCACAATCGGGCTACCCTCACCGCCTCTCGTACACTGTTTGAATACCGCTGAACGGATGTCGCGATATATGCAGCAAGCTCTGGCTCCACGCCTGTAGATTTGAGGTAATGCGTGACGACATGGACAAATTGCTGTGGGGTATATGCCGTAAGATGTACAGGCATGAACCGGTCTAGTAGCTCTTTGGGTAATCCTCTTGTAGTATTGGCAGCGGCGAATACCCAACCCATACCAGAGAACGTTTGTGTCAGACTATGCTGCGTCACATGTACCTTACCGCTCTCCATCCAGGTTAGCAATGCAGACAGTTCTTTGCTGGAGTTGATCTTGTCCAACTCGTCTATGATCAGTATTCGCGGCGTTTCAGTAAGTACCTCGCGAATACCTGCTTTTGTCGCACTACCCGCTGTGATTACTGTCGCCCCTAGCGTCTCTAGCGCTAGTAGGAACAGAGACTTAGCGGTTCCTGGTGGACCGATCATGAGGATGTGCACCGGTTTAGATGCCGATAGCGATCGGATGAACAGTCCCTTGAGGTCATCGTACCCTACTATCGAGTTGAATAAGCCTTTTAGGTTATTACCCGACAGTAGGGCGTTCATGGTCTGCTCGCTGGTAGACCGTTCTTCGTCTAGCCGCTTCAGTAATGACTGCGTCTCCTCGGGGTCTATCAGTTGGTAACTCTTCCGTCCGACCTTCTTCACGAACCCCTCTAGTACCAGCTGCTTGACCGGGTGGTATTCAGTCGGTACGTCTAACAGCTGCCACGATACTCTGTACCCTCCGCCAAATGAGCTCTTATCGACTCGGGCCTGCTCCTTAGCTTCGTAGGATGCGATCTTACGGAGCTCTTCGATTAGCAGGGGCTTTGACCTCAGTACATCCAGTTTCTCCATAGTGGAGCACCTCATATATTTTAGTGGCTGTAGACTTGCCGATACCGGGTACCTGGCGTAGCTGGGATATAGGCGCATCGAGTATGCCACGCAATGATCCGAACCGCTCTAAGAGCATGCCTGATAGTTTCGGACCGATGCCATCTAGGCCTTCGAGAACATACCGGACGGTCTCTTCTGGATCCCTGTTCTTTTTGTGGACCCGGAGGGTGAACTCGACTTTCTTGTTGTCTCGGTTCACCGCCCGGTGGAGCTGCTTGAGCATTGCTATAGTCTCGCTCCAACTGTCTGTCCAGTAGACCGGCACGCCCCAAGAGTCTATTACGCTACCCACCGTACCTAGGAGTGCCTGTAAGGGTATACTAGTATCCTCTAGTGCCCCTGATAGAGCACCCTCGATTAGTACTCGTGGGCGGACGTCCTCAGATGCTTTCATCTTTTCGAGTTGGGCGAACAACTGCTTAGACTCTAAGGATGTTACGAAGTTCTTGGCGGTCTTGCGCTCTATAAGGAGTTTCTGCTCGGGACCGACTACTATGAAGTCTCCTGCCCCGAGTGCTCGTACTTCAACTTCTATCTCGGCCTCCTCCAACCTCGGCGCCAGGTCAGCGTGGTTGGTTGCCTCGTTGATGTCGATGATGATCATGCGACATCCTCCGGGTCCAATGGGGGCTGCGTGGATCCGCCGACGAAGCACATCACAGCCGCGGGGCAGTCCTTGCACCACCAACCTACAGTCCGCGGCGGAGGTATGTCTAAGCTGATGTGCTGCTGCATCGTGGTGGCCTTGTCTATCAGCTCTGCCATCACAATGTCTTCAGGCCCTAGCTTGACATCGAACGACCTGATCTTCCCATCAGAGGGGTTCACGTACAGGACGACGGCGCCTTTGACGTCCATGCCCTTTTGTCGGGCTAGCACGGCATAGAAGTTGAGCTGCTTCTTGACGTAGTCGCTGGCGCCGGTGTGCTCAGTGAAGCTCATCTTCTTGTCGTATATGATCCCGTTGGCGAACTCGTCTATGGTGCCTTTAACCCCCAACCCGTCGACTTTTATTTCGTGACTGTTTGGTAGGTGCGGGAACAGAGGTATTGTGTGCAATAGAGTTCCCGTTAGCATCCTGAAGACGGTCTCCGGCTTGAACAGCTCTGGGTGGTACTTCTGGAGGTAGGACTGCCTGAGACAATATCCTACAAGGTCGGTAACGTGTACCTCGCCACTACGATCTTCGTGATGCCACGCCCGGAAGAAGGCCTCGTAGACTGCCTCCTCCCCGATGTGGCAGGCGTCACTACAGTACGCCATTCAATCACGACCAGAGTACGATGCCGTTCTCTATCCGGCCTCCGACGGCTGCTAGCAGGTCCTCCAGTGGGGTCTTCAGCTTCTTCCTGGAATGCCACTCTTGCAGGTCCACGAGCTTGACGCCATCTTTGAACATCTTCTTCATCTGCTCAAGCTCGCCCTTCTCCTTGGCGTCGGTCGGTGCCTTCGCTACAGGAAGTTCGGGTGCCTTTGCCGGAGCAGGTGCCGGAGCAGGTGCTGCGTCTGGTGCGAGCTTGACTCCTGCCGCGGTGATCAGCTGTCCGAGCGGGGTCTGCAGCTTGTTGGTCTGATGCCACAACTGCAGAGACTGTAGATCCAGCTCTTTGAACTGCGCTGCCATGGTCTGTAGCTGAGCTACTTCCCTGGCTAGGTTGTCGGTCTGCTGCTTGGGTACCAGGGTATCGGGCGTCTCAACCTTTTCAAGGTTTGAGACAGTGAATGACCCGTCCTCTTTCTGCTTACCGTTCAGCTTCACCGTGGCACCTTCGAGGTTACCATGCTCCTGTACGAGCTTGGGGCCGAGCGATATCTCTATATCCCCGGTGTTGTCTCCGAAGACATACCGGTGGAACGTCAGCTGTACTGGTATGACTGGACCATGCTCTCTGCACTGACCACCATCTACTTTCTTACTGCACTGAGGGCATCCCTCGTAGCTGAAGTCTTGCATCAGAGGGCCCACGATACCCTCCAATACGATGAACTTCCCTACCTGAATGTCAGCGATCGTTGCTGGTGTCCCCTTGATCCCCAGGATGGAGGTCATAGGTACTTCCACTCGCTTGACCTGCTTCAGGTATAGCTGTAGGACTACCTTCTCGTTGTTCTCAAACTGTGGGTACGTCTTATGTGCCCACGCCTGCACGTCTTCCTTTTTGACGCCTGCCTTTTGGTATATGTCCACGGTTTCACCTCTGTCATCACTTAGTAATAGATGACTGTAACTCCTGGATGACTCCGATCCACTTAAGGTCGAAGTTAACTTGCTCGGTGACCTCCTCTATCCTCTTCGCCGTTGAAGACAGATCCAATGCCGAGTCTGATCCCTCTAGCTTAATATAGTTTAAGTACTGTTGTGCCTGCTGCAGTTCCCCTTGCCGTAGGACTGCGTCGAAAGTAAACAGGCGCATGAGACGATCTAAATCATCGGCTGTAACCTGTTGTGATAATAAGACTGTCTCGCCCGGCATTCTTATTTCTCCATCATGTCCATTGCCATGCCCATGGCTTCTACATAGTCTAAGAACACGCGGATGGCATCCCTCTTGGTCTGGGCCTCGGTCAATTTACCTTGTGCTATGGCTATGTCTCCGGCAGGCGCACCTTCTTGAGCTCGTAGACAGTCTAGCTCCCCGCCTAATAGGGCAGTCCTCGTTTGTAGCGCATGATGTTCTCGGCGCAGTACGTCGAGCACATGTGGCCGAGCCTCCAATATATTCACGTCTGGCACCTCTTACACCTCTTCACTCTTTAATTGGTATATAAATGTCGTCGTATTTCATTCGAGATTGTCGTACTTAACTTGATAGTTGATGGAGGGGTAGAACTCACAGAATCTCTGTTTTGTTGGATCATACGGGCATAGGTCCATACCCTGTACATTCATGCAGGTGTAGCAAGCCATTCCGGTACGGACCATGTGTGTGATCTGCTGCCTCGTTATGCCCGCCTTGTAGTCTTTAGCATTTTGGGCGAAGACCGCATCTATACTATCCGGTGAGTACCCGGACCTTAATAGAAAGGCTACCATGTGCAGGCGTTGCCGGTGATCTAGTTCGCCTGTCTCCTGCAACTCACTCAACGCATTCGTTATACAAGCAGGCCATAGCTGGTTATATATACGCTGAGTTGGTGCTGGCCGTGGAGCCACCCTGTCGAACTCCTTAAGTATATTCGGTAAATCCGGGTTTTCTGCCAGATCGCACTCCTGATAGAACGGGCAGATAGACTGTTGTAATGTAAACCCTGGGTTGACTGGGACGCACCATAGCAATGTCTTCGAGTGCCTGGTGTATGGTGTTCTCGCCATCTGCCTGGGCCCGGACATTACATTGGCGTCTATCACTTGTGGTAAAGACTTGATGAACATTCCAACAGCCGTACCAGGTGATGATAGCTTTACGGGGGGCATGTCTAAGTAGTAGTGAAACCCGCGTCGGCCACTGAAGTACTTACGGTAGTCGATATGCCGGTCGCGTAAATGCGATTCAAGTATGCAGGCCCTGCGGTTAGCCTCACCGAAGTCGGAAGCGTCTATTTCAACGAAGATAGTGTCGACCAGCTTACTGTCTATCTGCCTGTCACAATAGACCGAAGTAAAGCAGTCTACTCTATTCCTGTTCCGGATCATAAAGTCCAGGTACTGCTCCTTGGACGTCGCCCTCGATCGGGGTTTCTGTATATCCCTCGGGAACTGCTCCGGTATCGTCTGGAACCGCAGGTGGCTCTCTAATGCTCTCGCTACTGACTCCGTCATAGTCAACACTTCCGAATGATAACAAAGTTGTTTGGTTACGGTCAACCCCGGGTGTAATCCCTTTGAGCGGTCGACCAAGAAGTCGTTCGATCATGTCCAATAGTTTCTGAGCGTAATAATCATAACCGCTCTTCTGTATGGGGGGTATCACGTCCGGGTGAGCGGGGTCTATCGGTATTACTATAGGCTTGTGATCCTTGCCGATGCCGGATATAACGAAGCGGACGGTATCCCCGGACCTGAACCCCGCTCGCTCCTGTAACATTTTCGCTGCTTTGACGTGCGGGGGTTCAGTGGGGTAATCTTCTAACCGGGCCTTGTTTATGGCCTTAGCCAGTACTAGATCCTTGTCCAGTTGACCCGCATACATGTCTTGGATCAGCTGATTAACGTAGGTAGTGATCTCTGACTCATCACCAGATGCGATAAGTATCTCTTGCACTTTTAGCTGGCATTGCTTCACCACTTCTGAAGCATCGCCGCGCTTAGCCTCGAACCCTACTAGTTCGGTCTCCTGACCGAACTCCCCGTCCTTCCAGATCCGTTCCCCTCGGTACTTCTTTTTGGATGATGTGAACAGGCACTTGGCATAGACCTTCTCTGCATCAAGTACCATACAATATTTATCTGGGTCTACCCCCCACTTAATACCACAATAGTTGTAAATTGCATTAGTAAGCCCGTCTGCTATGCTCGGGAAGTCTAGACATAATCGGAATGCGTCAACCGGTGTCTTGGAGTACATGAACACCGAGTCTGTATCTGAGTAGACGATCTCGTAACCCATCTCCCTAGCTAAAGCGAACGTAGTGTTGATCAGGTACTGCCCCATGCCTGACACGGAGTTGAAGAACTGCTCATTAAAGAATCGAGTTGACTCATACCCTGACACCCCATAAGCAGACACCATTAGCAGTTTGTTGGAGCCCTGTTGAGTGTTGCGAGCCATGTATTCTGCAGATGAAGGATTGAGTTGCTTCATCTCCTTGCGGAGCTTGGACCGTTGTTCGCCCAACTCTTGCAGAAGACCGGCATAGATAGGGGGTGCTACTAACTCTCGTTGTAATAACGTATGGACGAACCCGATGTACTCCCGCATATCTAGTGGAAGTAGTGTGTCCAAATTTACATCGTTAGCCATCGTTGTCCCCCAAGAACGTAAGGTTTATCCACGTATTTAAATCCAGCTTCGACCTTTTCCATGCCTGATACAGGCTCACAAGCTCGGGGGAGAGTTCGAACGATCTCATGATGCTCGGATACAGACCCGAATAGTCCATTACGAGGACGTTATCGTATACTCCTGCAGTTGGTTCGTACGTGAACCCGCCTATGAGATTGGCCTCCTTCTTGGTCCTACGGGGGAATACTAACCGGGGTGCGTGTGCCAACACGCCTCTCATCAGCATGTGCTCCCACACTTTAGTCATTAGAGGGGTGTCTCGGAGGAGGATGGGTGTCCGCTCACATATTTGAACATAAGGCGCACATAGATTCAGTAGGGAGTCCAGCTTCAGCACAAGCTTCGAGTCTTGCATATTATACTCGCGTAGCTTGACCCGATCGCCTTTGAAACTCTCCCACATCTCCTGCGGGGTCATCGGAATCTTATTTGACTCCACATCAACTCCGAAGTGCTGCTTAGCGACGGCCTCTAGGCTATACCCTTCGCCACCGTACCCGAGAATGGCGATCTTCCTGTAATTCATCATGGCGTCTATCTCTTGTATACCGAAGGTACTGAACCGAGCGTTGAGCTTCCTGGCTCTGTTACGCATATACGTCCAGTCGAACTTCTTCAAGTTCCACCCGGTGACCATGTGATACTTCTGCTTGAATAACCTTTGGATGTCCCCTAGGACCATCAGCTCGTTATCATGACAGAAGAAGTACTCTTTACCATCATTACCTACCACGGCGGCGGATAGGATTTGGTGCTCTGCCTTGGTCTCGTCCGGAAACCCGTGCAGAGCTTCGACTTCTATATCTAAGTAGGCCCTGTCCTTTATGGGGCACTGCTTTATGTTACAATCGAGCATAACTCGATCGACGAATGGGACATCGGACTCGAAGGTCTGTATTCGCATATCTTCCAGGTAGTCTCTGAACCCCGGTTGGTCCCTGCGACCGATATCCTCTATTGATTGGCAACTGATCTTGACCAGCCTCACCCCGGTGGTAGACAGGTAGGGTCCCTTCTCTACGTCAGCGTGGAATTGTTTCAGTCCGCTCTGTATGTACCCTAGGTGCTCAGCTGGTGCAAAGAAATAAGGTTGAAAGGGTGGATCGACGATGCGTATGCTCTTGTCTTCAGCCATGTATTTCAACATGGTCTTCCGACCGTCACCGGTACCGGTGGTGATCGCTTCTGCGTCGAGCCAACGTTGGGGCAACGCCATCAGAACCTAAACTCCTTCATGAAGTCCAGTATGGCTTCTAGGTCTGCCTGTCGTACGTGCAGGTTACTGGTATGCCAGTATACCCTACCAGCACTGATGCCCTTTGGGTCTGTAGCGGCCTTGTACACGTCCTGGATAGTGCTTATCTCTCCCCGCTTAATCTTAGCGTTGTAGAGACCTTGGAAGAAGCGCAGGTGCTCGTTTTGGGCATACCAGTCGAACGGGAATGCGTTCCATAGGTCGGACGATCGCATGAACACATGCAGGTCCATCCTTTCATCCTGGATCATGGGCTGGTACGCTAGTACACAGTTGACGTGCCCGCTCGCTCCATCCCACCACCAATCCGGCTTGTAGAAGATCTCCTGCCGACTACAAGGCTCGTCCTCCATTGTGCGGAGGAAGTGCCTCAGTGCCTTTGCCTTGAAGTTGGACTGTATGTAGTCCACTCTGGCCTTACCGAGGTACTCATTGAACTGCCTGAAGCACTGGAAGAACGCTGGGTCCTTGTACTCCGAGTAGAAAGTGTCCGGTACGATGGCCAGGTACTGCTGACCGCGGATGGTCTGTAACACACCCCGAGCACTTACGTACTCTAGTAGGGTCCTATAACCGCCGGTACTGCCTATGTCGACTGTCATTGGAACCACCTCCGATCTGACTGCTTGGCGCGTTGGACTACTTCGTCCCATTCGTCTGGGTTGGGTATGTCTACCCCCAGTTGAGCACGTAGCCGTTCAGGTGTGGTACAGCTGGTGTTCCACGTGGCGTACTCGTACTCGTCTGTCCGGGGCCACCTACCGCAAGACTTGAACAGGCAACCGAAGCATTCCGAGATACTGTAGCTCTTAGCGTACAGACACTTCTTAGAGAAGTCACAGGCCGGGCGCATATAGGCACCTAACAGAGGGAACATGTCCTTGATCCGCTGACGTATCAACCACGCGACGGCTACTGTGTCAGCCTGCTCGTGGAACGATAGGCGCTGGGAGCAGAAGTCCTGGAAGGCTCTGTAGTTACCAGACATCGTGAACCTCCACTCAACCCCCATGGGCATGATCGCCCTGGCGTTCTGCCAGTTGTGGTTGCCTTCCTTGATCATCTTCTCGTACAGGTCTTTGGTCTGACGGAAGATGTGGTAGACCTCCTCGTGGTATTCGCCCATGTCTTCTGGCAGGAGCAACGCTGCGTCCAAGTGGTTATTGTCCCTCATGCCTACAGACCCGAATGCCATTGCTCTATGCCTAGCTATCTGGTCGAAGGATGAACGAGAACACCCTTCTACGGCGAAGGTAAAGTTGATCGCCTCCAGGGCTGATGGTAAGGTGTTGCGTGATAAGGCAGCATCCACCACTATCAGCCGCCCTTCGGGGGTGGCTTGTTTCCACCTGTCCCCCCACCCTTCTCTGCTACCCCATGTTGCGGAGGCCACTTCGTATATAGGCCTGTACGGGTTGTCCGGATATCCTACCATACGGACCTTTATGTGTGATAGGTCTGTATGTATGATGTCCGATCGCTCCGGGTTCATGGTGGGCATGGTCCCCATCATGGTCCGCATTGAATCGATCTCTTTTTTTCTGTCCATCTACTCAGTCTCCTGGGTCTGCATCATGTGGTGTTATTATCAACCACAGCTGCCCGTGCTCGTCTTCTGCTAGCTCTGCATAGGCGTGTTGCGGTATGCCCATGTAGTCGAAGTAGAACCCGAGCTCACCATCGTCTCCGTAGTTGCCTGTCCGAAGCGCCAGTCCTTCTATTAGTACGTCGATGACAACGAAGTCATCTGACGGTACTCCTTCGGAGTTCTCTAACATTTCCCCGAACTCGTCAGCATAGCAGACGTGCACGCGGTTCATGTAGGTTGACTGGTGCTCCGGCCATACCCACGGAGCCCTTTGAGTCTTGGGGCATGTCACATCTACACGATGCACAGCCCCCAAGTATCGTCCGCCCCTGTAGCCCTGCACGATCCTATCCTTGTATGGGCCAGTCACGTCGACCTTAGGGATGTGAAAGTTCTTATGGTCTCTAGGGGGTACGCTCATCATAACACCTGTATTAGACGAGCGTCACATACTCCTCTACGATCTTGATGACCTCATCGCGCTTCTTGGCGTTGAAGCACCTTCGGGCCATCTCCCTCGATTCGATCTGTTGTCCGGCATCTTCGAGCGCCTTCCTGGCAGCTCTGACCAACCCACCTATACCGTGTGGGTCAGTCGGTCTCTTTACTTCTGGCTTCATAGTATCTACTCCATGTCGACGTACTCGCTGATCTTGGCGAGTGCCTCATCGTACGAATGACACTGTTGTACAGCGTCACACATCTCAGTCGCTCTCTCGGGCTGGCCGGAATCTTTCAATGCTCGGCTAGCCCGCCCCATTATGGAAAAGATGTTACCATCCTCCCCAACCACTTTAATGCTTGGGTTCATTGTTGTCCTCCCTCTTGTGTCCTCGAATGTTGTAAGGACCGTAAGCCCAGTACTCGATCCCTTGTCCGCCCGACCAGGCGGAGTTGTCGTCGAGCTGGATGAACTTAGTAGCCGTCATCACCAGGCTACCTCTGACCGTGATCTTTGCCCCGATCGGGTTTGATGCCCGCCATTCTCTGCACCACTTCATGAGCTGTTTCCTACCGAGCTTCCTAGCAGCTACCCTTCCTAGACTACGAGGCGTTGCTAGTGGTACTTCGTACTGCTGTTCGACCAGGAACCCACCATACCGTATTATCAGCAGGTACTCAACATCCTCATACAACCGTACCTCGCTGGAGAATCTTCGTATGAAGTTCATTGTCTTGGTGCTCTTGCCTACCCCGTCTATGCGTGCCATAAGATCACCCGAGGTACTTCTGTATCAAGCGCTCAAGCCCTAATACTCGGATGGCGCCGGAGTGAAGGTCTAGCCACTTGTTGTAAGGCCTGTCAACCAGATACCCCTGTATGCCATTCGCAGCTGCGTTGTTAATCGCGATAGGATCATCATCTACCAGGGCTATTGCTCTAGGAGCCTCCTGGTGTAGCTTCAGGGCCTTATCCCTGCCCCAAAGGAACGCATCGTATGGGAGTTCGTGATCGGCCATCCACTCTATGGCATCAGCTTGTGTCCGTTTGTACTCTTTGTATGGCCGGGCGGACATGATCACGATTCTGTACCCTCTGTTTTTCAACTGCTCCAGGAACGGCTTGGCATACGGGGTTGGTTCAGCCCACATACACTCGTAGCCACCATCCCTGAACTCGTGCTTCAGTCTGATGTGGTCTTCCTGGCTGATAGGTAGCCCGCCTGGCAGTGTACCGACGAAGTCCCTTATCGTGAACGATGTACCCAGCCTGTTATTGACATAACTTATCCAGTTATCTGGGTAGTTTGCTAGTACCCCATCAAGGTCAACGGCAACGATTCTAACTGCGGGGTCAGTCTTCCAGAGAGCTAGCTTCTGCTCCCACATATATCGTTGCTCAACCACCTCGGACTTGAGGATGAAGTACTCGAAAAAGTCAGAGGATGTGATGCCGAAAGAGTCTAGGGTGTTGATTAGGAACTTAAAAATATCAACTCCCTCCTCGAGTATGCCAGACTTCGAGGGTTCGGGCTTGTTGAACCTGAATGCCCGCCAGTCTCCCATGGCATCCAATAGTTCAGTGTTCTCTGTGAACATGCTCAAGACCATGTCTTTAGCATGTGGTATCACTTTGGCAGTGTCGTTAGGATCGATGAACTTCCTATTGAACTCTACCTGCCTTTTCCACATTTCTTTGAGTGTATCCGTGTTCCTCCCTCCACCGGTTCTATAGCCCCACAGTAATAGCACAGGTGGGGTCCTCTGTGATTGGGTTTACCATTACAGAAATGAGTTGTCGATTCGAGATTGGTGTTCTTGGCACAACGTCCCCACCGGTGCCCACACCTGGTGGGTGCGCCTATCGGCCTTCTACGGTCGCCTTTATCAATAGCCACGAGCACCAAGCTCCCGTATGTCTTTCAGAGCATCCTTGAATAAGTACCCATTCTCCCACTTGGCCCACCTACCAACCCGTGGTATTCCTTCCCACGGTACTGGTGCGGACACTAGCTTACCATACTGGAAGATCTTTTCCCCTGGTAAGTCTAGGGGGAGGTAGGACTCGACCACTACCCAGGGTTCCATCCACTTAGTTATCCTATGGGCCTTACAGTCTAGAAGGTACAGATACTCGTAGTCTGTATCATATATGTTAACCGGGAACAAGTCCGCCGGGGCTTTAGCTATGTGTATTGGCTTGTATTGGTAGCTCAACGGCTTGCACCGGAGCTTACTCATAAGTGGGGCTGGTAGAGTGCTGATGATCGTGCTGGCTTTGTATGTTGCGAATCTACACCTAACACGATCTTCGCTGATTCCTAATACCTCGTCCCCGATTATCCTATCGCCACACCAGGCATGTAATGACTGATACAACTGCTCCATAGTCACCTCGTATATCTGGTGACTACCATCCGCATGCTTGGCGGCGTATTCTGGACTCATGTCCCTATTGTACGTCCGTTGGTGATATTCTGATAGTACCGCAGTGGTCGGCGGCTCTACCCGCTTACCCTTGAGGTACCCATATTGAATAGTCCTGGTGCCTATCTGAAGGCCTAAACTGGCCAGCAGCTCCGAGGACAACGCTGAGACGTGAAGGTAGTACGGACCTTCAGATAGACTTGGAATGTGTGGGGGTGTGGATATGACCTGGTAGTCTTCAAAGTAGTATGCGGCAGCCAACCCGGTTATCCCGCCGCCTAGGATGTACTTACCCTTAGTGCTTGACATCGTTGATCACCGAGGGTATCCAGTCGCATATCGCCTTCACACACTGATAAATACTGTATTGGTCTGTCTTGATACGCAAGATAGGATAGTGTGTACTCGCATAGTCCACTAGGCGATCGTACTCCTTTTGCTGCTCTTGCTTATGCTTGTCTTCCCAGTCCCGCTCTAGCCAGACGAATGCAGTATCTTTAGGTACCATCGCCCAATCTCGTCGAGGCACTTCTCCTGTGCGACACAACAGCTCGTCGTATGCCCACTGACTCACGACGGGCATACGATCGATGAGCATGTCTATCCTATCGAATGGCACCTTGTTCAGTATGCTCATTTGCTCCAGGACAAAGATGTCGTGGTGCCCCGCGGTAACTCTGAACTTACGAACAACAGGGTCCCTGGTGATCGCCGGGATACCCGTACGCTCTGCAACTAATGATATTAAGGTTGATTTACCAACGCCAGATGGTCCTTCAAATGCGATTAAAACCATGTCACTTACCTCCCGGTCCTATCATCCTGGTGTAGTGTAACATACTACACAGTGGGTTCTCGCAACGGTACTTAGCCATGGGCTTACCGTTTTCCGGACTACGAGCCTTGCCTAAGAGCCTCGCCGGTTTATGACAGAACGGACAGAACTCAATACCACCCGGGATGTTGGTATTTACTAACGCCGGTTTCCTATATGCTGCATCCCCGCTCATTGTTGTCCTCCTATTATACTATGTACCAAGAGATGCGGATATCGGTATATAAAAGGGTACCATAGATAGTTCGATGATTACGAACTATCTAGGTGCTGGCCTAAGAGAGTTTGTATGCGTAGTACATTACATCATCTACCATGAAGCCGGCTGGAGCTTCATTAGCTGCCCCTATCATTTTGGGTATACCCTGCTCTTCGACGAGCATTTCACGCAGGGTTGCAGTCTTTCCCAGGGAGTCGATCAGGGCTTCGAATATGGTGTTCTGATCGCCTGTTGGTATACGTTTGAGGGCCTTGATAGCGGTGGATGGCAGCTCGGTGAGCTTGATGATCTTCTCCGGCTCCAGCTCTGATAGGTTGTCGAGTGCGACTTCGTCGAGATATATGTCGCGACTGACCTCCGTGAATATGATCCACCGAGGGTGTGTGCTCTTCTCCAGGGCTTCGATCAATGTCTCAATGTGCTCCGCGGCGACCATGTTGAAGTTGTAGGTGCGAGCACTTCCATTCTCCCCGGTACGTTCTATGACGTCGGAGACTACTTCCAGATCAGCCGGTTGCTCCGATGGGGCTCTACCGCATTCGAGTATCATGACATCCGTATCATCCCTGGCCCGACCAGTGATGACTAGAGCCCTACACCAGCCGTTGAACACTTCTATCTCGGCTAGCCCAATCTGGTCGTTATCGTCACCACTGTCGAGCTCTAGTATGAACCCGTGAATGACCTCTCCGTCTGGTAGTTCGTAGTCGACCATAGGCCCCATAACACCGTCGAGCCCAACTAATTCAATGCTGGTAACATTGAAGTTCTCGACCTGTAGATCGGGATGTCTGCCTTCGGGGTGTGCGTCGTATATTAATACGACGTCTATGGTATCGCACCCTTCGGTATCGGCGGATTGGGGTTCAGCCCTGGGTTCACCCGGGGTGATGATCACGTGTGTGACTACCCCCGCGTACAGGTGTCCGTATAGGCCTGATATGTTCTCGTTGATCAATCGATCAACTGCTATCTTGTCGTCCATCTTACTCCTCCAACTGTATGATCTTGAAGCGCGGACGTTGCTTAGTCCTATGCCGCACCTCCACCTCTATTGGAAGGCCACACTCAACACAACCACCTTCGTAGATGGTTTTGTTAATGTCGCCTTGCCAGTCTCTCTTCGACAGCTCGTTTAGCTGCCCGCAACCGGGGCAATGTATTTTCATGTCTCCTCCCCTTCCAGGCTAGGCGCTTCCAGTACGGCTGGGCTTCAATGTAGCACTCTTCGCACAATATGACCCCATCGTATTGCCACCCCTTTGCCACGACCACACCGCAGTCGTGACAAACGAATACGGGGGAGCTACTTACCAGGTCCGGCCTCGGCAGGTCTATCAGTACCTTGTTCATGGTTCCCTCCGTATTACGTACAGCCTTGGAAGTATATATAGTTCAGAGATACTCGGAGAAGGAGCCCTCCGCGTCTTCGAGCTTCTCCTTGGCGTGGTCCAGTGCCTCCTCGGACAGTTCATCGAACTCGGATTTATCGACCAGCTCGCCCAAGTCCTCTTTAGCCCCCTCAAGAGAATCCGCAGCATCACTTAGGTTGCTGGCCTGCTCAGCTAGCTCCTCCTGCTGTGTCAGGTTGGCAACATTGCCTGATCGATCCTCCAGTTCCCCCGACAACTCCCTGAGCTTGTCCATGGCCTCGGATAGGGCCGAGTCCGTACTGTCCAGCATCTCTTTGCTGCACAGCTGGTCTTCCAGCATCTGATCGATGTTGCTATTTGCGTTATCTATGCTCTCTTGCACCTCATTGAGTATTTGTCTATCTTTTCTGTTCACGTACACCCCTCCGTATCCTACGGATGTTCGTTCGTAGTGTTTCATCAGCCCAAATTCCGGCAGCATGGGGGCGGATGTGACCGTCCTTGGTTATAGCCGCCTTGTTGGGGTCAATAACCAGGACACCCCACTCAGTCCGCAGCACCAGCAATCCTCTTGCCGTTGCTTCGTCGTGAGTCTTAGGTACTTGCAGTTCTGCCATACTCCCCCCGTCTACCACGGCTTCGGCCATGGGCGTTCTGCTCCTTTCGGTGCAGGCGTGTATCCCATGGAAGTGAGACATTGCACGAAGAACTTGTGCGGGTCACCCCCACACGGGTTGTTCTTCCTCTTGTAGGAGATGGTAGTGTTCCCGTACTTGCCTCTGAGGATGATGTGGTCCTTATGCACGATCGCTCCTCGCTCCTTAGTTAACTCCGAACCGGAGTTCGGAGGGTTCCATCGCTCTCTTGCCATATTATCGCCTCACAGGTCCTGCGGCGTCAAGTCCGCCGCTCCACAGTTGGCCAGCTTGAACATGACACTCCCGCCGGACTCTTTCGCCCTGTGCTTACGGAGGAATGCCTCTCTCACTGGTCTGTCGGTCGCTGGTATGGTAATCTCGATGATGATCTTAGGTATGTATCCGAACGCCCTACCACCGATCGTCGGTGTCTCTGACTTCGTGCCCATTGAGGACTGGATTACCGATGCCGGCCAACTACTCGCCGTGGCCACACAGTCATACTGGATGGACAACCGCCTCAGAGCTAGTAGTTCCTGGTCCAATTTGCCCGTGTACTCAGATAGAGTTAGTAACTTGTCACGAGCGTCCGCACGTATGACTATCCCCCGATAGATGGCAGTCATAGCGTCCGCAGCTACCAGAAGGCACTTGTGCCCCTTCTTTTTGAGGCTGTCTTCCAGTCCCATGATGGCCTTATGCTGCTCATCGAACGTGGAGGGGTTCCAATACATTAGGTGCTTCCTGATCTCCTCCGGGTCTAGTCCCATCGCTGTCCATATCTGTGCTGCACGGTCGAAGTCGAACCCACCATCACCGTCGATCACATAGAAGTACTCGTTATGAGCGAGTGGCTTCGCCTTGGCTATGAGTCCTATCGGGATGTGAGCGGTCAGGGTTGTCTTCCCTGCCGCCGTCTGCCCGTAGAACAGGTGTAGGACCTTGGTCTCATAGCCGCCAAACAGCTCGTCCAAGGCTTTAACTCCTGTCGGATATATCACTTCTGTGGTCCCTCCTTAGGTCCTTCCCGTACGCTGGCGTGACCGCCGGCGTCATATTCTATCAGGGCCGAGTCACCGTTGGGTGCAGCGATCTTGGTGATCCGCCCCTTGTCCCAGTCGAACCGGTACCCAGCCTCTTCGTGTACGGCCAGGTTCTCCTCTGGAGACACGAACTCGTCCTTCGGCAAATGCGGACTCAAGAACTGTTCCACCCTCCCTCCGCCGCAGTAGATACACACAGAATGTGTGCTGCTGGGTAAGGTCATCGTGGTGAGCAGTTCGTGGTCCCTGTGCTTGAATATCCACCAACCGCGGGCCGGAGCATTAGGGCAGTCAGTCATTTACTGCCCCCGCTAGTAGCTGACCCAGTTCAATCAGCGTGTTGGTGTTCGTGATTACGCCCCCCGCGACCTTCATGATCGCATCTGCCTCTTGTCTTGTCATTTCTATCGCCTCATGGCCTCCGCCCTGTTGATGTTCCTCTGGCATGACCTGCATGCCTTACCTTTCTTGACAACTGCATCGGCACACGTCGGGCAGAGCTCTAGGTCTGTCAGGTCCACAGTATCGGCCCAATAGACAGTGGCTTGGATGCCCATGTGCTCTAGCTCTCGAGTCAGCAGCGTTACGAACCCTTCGGCACTCATGTACTGCCCACCTGGTTCGTGATGTGCTGCCTTGATGCTTAGCACCTCTTCGGCCTCGACAGCCTTGAAGTATGCTAGGCGTATAGCATCTTCTTTGCCCGGAGGGGCAAGTACGACGAACCAATCGCAGTCCTCACCATCCAGGACATAAGCAGCCCTCTTCGTTGGTCTAACTCTCTTATGTCCATCGGTGGCTCTACCGATCTTGGGTCTACTCATGCCTATCACTCCATGTAGCACATGACCAGCTCTTCCTTTGCCCTGGTCATGGCGACGTACTCCAGGTTACGCTCCTGCTCACCCTGGAACCCCTTAGGCAGTATCAGCCACACTACCCGCCTAGCCTCAAGACCCTTAGCCTTGTGTATTGTGGATAGTAGGACCACTCCCGCTGTGTCCCTGATGTCGCTGAAGATAGAGTGGATAGACGTTATCAGCTCCTCCACGGTGGAGTGCTCACAGGCCAACTCCTTGATCGTGTCGACCTTGTCGTTAATTACTCCCTCCGCTGTCATACGCCTGCTGGGCTTGTCCCGGTACTGCACTTCTATCTTCTTCAGCTCGCGCTCCCGGTAGGAGGAGACCTTATCAAGTAGGTCGTCAATGCTGAGGGGCTTGAGCTTGTTGATCAGTGCTATCAGGCCAGAACCGATGTCACGCCCCTGTATCTTGACTGGTGTACCTGCCCTGATGAAGACATACGCAATCGAGACCAGTGGGGCGTTGGTCCTACACAGTACCATGTCACCGGGTGATGCTTTGAAGTCTCGCCCCGATATCTCTTTGACCAACCCCTCTGGGGCTTGTGGTAGTGCTTCGAAATCAGGCACTATCCTCTTGGCCAGGGCGACGATCTTCTTAGGGCAACGGTACGTCTTGTTCAGTGGGAGCTCTAAGACCTTACGACCAGTCGATGTGAGATGTGCCTCCATCGTATCCATGGCAGTACTGTCCGCACCCCTGAATGCGTAGATCGCTTGTGCCGGGTCTCCTACGAAGCAGACGTGCCCATGTCGTGCACACCGCTGTACCAGTTCCATCTGACAGGCGTTCAGGTCCTGAGATTCGTCGACGAACAACCAGTCGTACTGTGGGTACCTGTCGAGGTTCATGACCACCGGTAACCAGATCATGTCATCGAAGTCGATGGTGCAAGTCCTCCCAGGCACTGGTATACAGTCTGTCAGGACCTCACGGACTACGTCGTACAGGCGTTCCGAATCATCCGGTATGTCTATACCGAATACATAGCAGAGCTCTATCATCACTTCGTCCGACGGGTCTGCCAGGTTGTTCTTGATCAGCCCTACCAGTTTGATGATAGGCGATATCAGGTCCTTCTCCTTCTCGTTCAGATGCGCCTTAGCTAATAGGTACACCTTGTCCGGGTCCAGGTCAGGCCTGTAGCCTAACGCTGAACTCAGACATGCTGCCCCCAAGCTATGGAGCGTCTGCACTCTCACGTGTGGCGGTGCCTTAGTGGCAAGGTCCTTGACGATCGCCTTGTTGAAGGCTATAAACCCTACACGGCCTTTGGCTGGCCCGCAGGCATGTAGGATGGTCGTCGTCTTACCACAGCCGGCTCTGGCTGTAACGCGAACGTCACAGTCGTTCCTAGCCACAGCTTCTACTACCGCTTGCTGTTGCGTGGATAGATCCATTTTCGTTCACCTCTGTGTTATGAGGCCGTACGTACACAGCCTCCATAACTTGCATCGTGGGCCTATACAGTCCACCTCTATTATCTCTACCTCATCGAGGCCCGTGCTCTCGACAGTAGTTAAGAATGGGCATATTGTGCCCTCATCGTCGTCCATGTTACCTCCTATCCGCCTGGGGCACCGTCCCCCCTCTCCCATCTCGGTGCCCCAGGCTTTGTTGTTCATCGCCAATCCAAGGTGCTAGTATCGCAGCGTCGGGCTCTTCCAGCTCCGTAGTTGATTTAGAGTCCTTACGCAGCTTACCCAGCCGCTCAACGGTCACCGGATTCAGTGACCCTAAGTAAATAGTATCGAACCCCATCTTGGTCAGCAGTTGGCCCGACTGGGTGAGGTACACTGTACCCCCGCCCTTCTTCTCTGCCACCCACCTTTGTGCAGCGTTCAGCTCTGCATCGGGAACGTTGACGTACTTCCTACCGCTTGGGGTGTGGAAGAAGACATTACCATTGTGATCCACCGAGAAGGGCCAACCGGATAGTCTGATGATACACCGCTGGCCGAACTCTAACTTCGGTCGATCCGGAGTAGGCGTGGCGGGCCCAATATTATCCAAGGTGGCCGTAGAACTAGTAAACCAGTCGTCAGTGAAGCGAACTAACTCGCCCCTTATGCCTGTATTGACCAGGTCATGATCGCTAGTGTGCTCAGCCAATAACCAGTATACCTTAGCCGTTTTGCCCGGCCTGAACCTTACCATGCGACCCATAGTCTGAATCTGGTTCCTCTCTGTCAATGCCGATGAAACCACGATGCCCATAGTCGTGGTGGGGTCATTGAATCCCTCCTTTAGCATCTTGACAGACAGACAGACCGATACTTGGCCTGAAGTGTAGAGCCCCAGGCTGTCCTTCGAACCTACACGCTGAGCAAAAGGAATACCTACCTCCTGTAGGCGTAACGCTATCTGTTTAATCTGATCGACCCGCTCCGAGAAGACCATGATACGCTCGTCGGGGTTGGCCATGATAAGCTCTACGGTGAGGTCTACCCTCCTCTTGAGCATGTATACATACGATCGTCTCTTCATGATGACTGCCATCTTGTGGGGGACCTTCTTTCCTTCCTCCTCATCGCGCAGTACCTGCTTGACCTGGTTGCTCAGTGCCTTGTACTCGGCAAGTTCTTGCCCGGTCATGGGGAAGAGCATGTATACGACCATGAAGGGTGCAACGTTGGCTTCGGCCCAGGAGATGTCAATGAACACTGGTCCGATAAGTTCGCTGGAGTCCTCTGGCGTAGCCGATAGACCTAGCACGTGTTTGACCCCGAAGCGGAGTATCTGCCCCTGTACAGGGGTCTGGGATGCATGACACTCATCAGCCACGAGTAGGTCCACGTGTAGGCCCTCGGATAACAATTTGACTCCAGTGAAATAAGTGACGATGTTCAGCCGGCATAGACCTATGCCAGTTAGTTCCCTACGCCACTGGTCCTTGATTGCATCTGTGGGAGCGCATATCATGACGGAGGCACCCGGGTGTTCATCAACATAATGTTCGATCACCCGGACCCCAGCCAACGTTTTGCCGGCGCCTGGCACAGCCTTGATAATGCCACGGCAGCCCGTCTCTATCCACTTGGAATAAGCGATAGTCTGCCACCCATAGTCGTCTTCTATGTCCGGCGCCATACCCTCGGCCATCCATGGGCATCTACGTATATAAAGAATAGTGACGATAGCTCGGATTGTTCGAACCATCGTCTAGAAAAAGTTGGGCCCGTACCGGGGTGACGGTACGGGTTAGGCCACGTCCTTCCGGTTCAGTAGGAGCGTGCACACCTCCATCTCGCTGAGTGCCCCCTTCAGGTTACCCGACACCACTGCTGCGATCAGGTGCTTGCAGAGCCTCTTCCTCGTGATGAAGTCGGGGCAGCTGCACGTCGCCTCGTCGGGGTTGATGTAGACGGTGTAGCCGCTCACCTCCCCCCAGACAGCAATAGAATCCCCCCGCTCGCCATACATGTGCCCCACATGGCACTCGTATGAGTCAAGGTATCGGTTACCGAGGGCGGCCAGGAGCTCAGCGCTCATAGCCTCGTTCATGGCCGCCTAAATTGTTTACTCCTTCTTGAGGAGGGTGACGGTCTCGACCTTGGCCAGCTGGATCATCCCGGCCTTGTCCATCTTGCCGATCATGGTCCTGACCATGACCCGGGCCCTGTTCGACTCGGATGGGACTTTCTCCCTGACCGCGTCGATGAGCTCACCCAGCTCCATCTCGCCTTTGTTGGCCTCGAGGAGGTCTATGACCGCCTGCTTGACGGTGTTCTTCGGGCCGACCGGCTCGCCCTTGCGTACCTTGGCGTTGGCCTTCTTGATCTTGTCGACCTCCATCCACTCCTCCTCAGACGCTCCCTCGAGCAGCTTGACCCCGTTGATGTACCTGTATCCACGGTACTTCCCAAAGTCCTGAGAGAGCGGGATAGGATCCTCGAACACGCTGATTGCGCCGGTCACTTCGGTCTTGTCCTCCCTTGCTACGAAGGACCTCATGTCGGGCTCGGACACCAGGTAGGTTCCACCCGGTACGAGGTAGCCGCATCCCCTCTGGGGGAAGTCGCCGATCTCTCCGAGCTTTATCTTCTGGATGGGCAGGTCCGTCGACCCTAGGTTCACGGAAACGTCCCCCACAGTGAGTATCCCCGCGATGGTGAACTCCGCGAATATGTACCCCGCAACGTCGGGGTCGGGTTCCTCGTCCTTCTCTGCTCCGGGCCTGACCTCGTGAGCCAGGAAGACCTTGGTCTTGTTGGGGATTATCCCTGCCGGGAGTCCGCCCCCGAACCTCTTGCTCACGCCCATAGCCAACGCCTCTTCGATGAACGCCTCGGGCGTTGGGTAGTTCTTCGTTCCGACCCATGCGACCATGTCGAGGGCCTGAACCTCCGGCTTGGTCGTCTCTGCCTCTATCTCTTCAGCCATTGCTTACACCTCTAGGTGACCCTTCGGGCCACGCTACTACAACTGCACCAGGGTATTTAAAGTCAACCACCCGTTCGTTCGAATAAGTCGAACTAATTCAGGGCCACCCCCAATGGTGGTGGTAGACCCCCCTCGGACGGCGGGTGGGGCTAAACGCCCAGCAGTCATCACGCGTACTCACTCTATAAGCAGTATATAAAGGCCCCACAGAAGTAGTTCGGCTTTTCCGAACTAAAATACCCCCCAAACGATCGCCAGGGACCTCCCATGCGAAAGGGGTTATGAGGCGGCCTGTCGGCCGCTACGGCCTAGTGGTCCCCGAATATATCCTCCAGAAGATTGTGCACAGCCTCCGCCTTAGAGGGGTCATCCAAGACGATCGCTACCACACCGGGGTCGAGAGCCTTACGGGCCTGATCTACCCTCCAGATTGCGCCCCGGACTAAGTTGTCCAGCGTTAGCAACTTCTCGTTCAGGTAGACCGGGGAGGGGTCCTTACGCTGTGTTAGCTCCTTGATGATAGCCTCCCCGGTCTCTTGGATGAACCGTTGGTTATCCAGGAGCCGTTGGATGTGATACCCCACCTCGTTAGTTTCCATCGGCCTTCTCCTCCCTGTTCTTCTCCTCTGCTCGGAGCATTCCCAGGAAGAACTCCTGGCGCATGTCTAGTCCGGTGTACTTCTGCACCACTATCATGGCGTCCTTAAGCTCCCTGACGTTCTCGTCGCTCATCTTGTCCACTAGCTTGCTGGCGTCCCCCCAGGTCTTCCCTGCGTAGTACTCTTTCTGGAACTCAGTTGCGTCCATGTCCTCCCCTCACTATGTGTAGTACTGCCTCCACTTTAGCCTGGAGGCGGGCTCGCTCTATGTCGTCCTTGCACCCTCCCAGAGCGAATTGTAGGTCGCTCAGGTAGTCCAATACCTCTCGCTTACTCATCATTATCCACCATCTCCGTTACCTCGTCGTCGTCTGTTGGTGTGACGAGGAACATCCCTCCGCACGCTGAGCACTCAACGGCGTACTGATCGATTATCTTCCCCCCGTGCATACTAGGTCTCGGTAGCGATGCTACTACCTCGGTGTGTGCCCCACACCTGGGGCAGAACACCAACTCGTCTCTCAGATCGTCTACCATACTCCCATCCTCTGGGCAAGTGTACTGAGCATTGTCTGAAAGTCGCGCTTCTCACCGTAGTCTCTGGCACACTCCATCGCCATTTCCTCGCCCGCTCCGTTAAGGTAGTAAGCGAGGAACTGTCTCTCAGCCTCGGAGAGATAGACGATCGTCGTGGGTGCCATGTAGGTGAACTTCTCGCACTGGCACCCTTCTTCCACGCAGGCCCCGTGGCCCGGTTGGACTGTGTTCTCGTGGTCGCTACGGTCTCGATCGCCTAGGTGACCACATCTACATACGGCAGGTGTGTCCATCTCACTCACCCTTCACTAGCAGCACGGGGTAGTCGGTAGCATCGTCTCGTATCACGTGGTCGAACTCATCACAGTCGACTGGAGGTATGATAATGATCACTCCACCAGACTCGCTTATTCTGGCGCCGTTACTGGGTATCACCTCTCCCACGTGTACTTTGGTCTTACCTCCTGTATAGAAGACTAGCGTAGCCTCCAACCCGATGGTATCATCGTCTGTCTTTACGGGCCGGAGCTCGATCGTCTGCACCTTAGGGTACTTCTCCGTAACGTACGGCAGGGGTACCATCGGCTCCTCTATGTTGTCTTTCTCCATGTCTATCTACTCCAGGCACCGGGTGGTGTTATGGGTATGGGCTATGCCCTTTGCCTTACCCGCCCACCGGATGCTCGTTGACTTATTCACATGTGATATATAAAGCTTTTCGCTTTTTCATTCGACTTTTTCGAACAATCATTGTTTTCCATAAGTAACAAGCTTGTTATTTGTATTTCATTTACTACTATAGATTATGAAGAGCCTATAGGTCGGATTTATTGCGCTGCAGCTGCAACAGCCTTTGAAAACGGTGATCTATATATACAAAATACCCCCTACTATGATCATGAGTAGAGCGCTTGGGCAGAAGTCTACTAAGAGGGTCATACCGCGCCAAACTACTTGGGAAATCATCGAATCACTTAACGTCCGCAATGCGGCGATGGTAGCTATGCTTCATTTGACTGGCGGTCGTGATGGTGAAGTCCTCGCCCTAACCCGAGAAGATCTGCGTAGAGAGGAGGACTTCATGATGGTCAACCTACTGACGGAAAAGCGCCAGGAGAAAGACATCCACCGCCTGATCCCAGTACCGCTCTGTGACGAGTTCATGGAGCCGGTAGCGAAGTATGTTCATACGGTCAAGAGTGGTCTGCTCTTCCCGATCACCACTACCCGGTGCTGGCAGATCTGTAAGGAACATGGGTTCCACCCGCATGAGTGGCGCCATACTCGCCTAACTGAAGTAGCACCGTACTTCGCAAACGACATGGACATAGACCGGTTCGCTGGATGGAAGTTTCCGGGGATGAAGGCCACCTACGTTCACTTGAGGATGGATCATCTTAAGGACCCCTTAAGGTGCTGCTCGTACCTGTCGGACACAACTAAGAAAGATCGTTGGTTAAAGGCTCTGAAGCTAGCACCGATCGACTCGGAGATTTGGAAGAAGTACCCACAGTATCGCCCTTATGGTTACGCCTGATCCCCGGGTCACAGGCCCGAAACCGCCAGACATAAGCATCTTAGGGGCTATCGTATTTTTATCTAGGTAGGTTGTACCTAGCGTACAACTGCGAACTAAAGTTTAGCTAGAGTAACGTATGGCTAGAATACTGAACTCAATACAGACAAGTAACTTTATTGTTACTTGTCCCAGTATCGTACATGTAATTAACCAGTTAATTGTATCAGTATATAAAGATCATAGAATATTGAAGGTACTCAAGTAGTAATAGGCAGGTATACCCCTATTGGGCCTATGTTTCGGTATTGTCGTATGATCTTAAGGATCGTTTATATACCTTAATCCGCCTGCACTAGTATGATACTATGACTGGAGTGCGGACTGGTCCAGGTTGGGACGATCCATCAACAATCAGCACAGGTCGGTTCATCTTCAAGTATCTGTCGGAGCACAAAGACGGATATGCCCAAGAGATCTGGCGGCAGCTGAAAATAGCAAGAGAACAATCAGTCAGGGTACATAAGCCCGGAGAGCGTAAGAGGGGTAAGCGAGCCGTTACCAGCTACAGTAACTTCCTCTGTAACTATTGGGAACCCCTGATCAAGATGAAGATGATAGTCTACAGCAGGCGTGTCGCTGGTACTGCTGGGCCGGCCAACAAGCCCTGGGCCTGCCGGTATTACAAACTACCACCGGGTACCGAGTTCGACCCGCGCTGGAACAATATCCAGAAGGCGTATAACCAGTTCAAGGGCTGGGCCCAGGAGGGATACGATTGATAGGAAAGTTATACGTGTTCGAAGGCATCGATGGATCTGGTAAGACCACTCTAGCCAAAGCGGTGCAGGCAGAGCTGACTAAGCGTGATGTTCGCTGCACCTACACAAAAGAACCTACAGACGAAGGGTCAAAGCGGCTGGCCGACCCAGACATCTGCAACCCGGTAGAGTCTATGCTAATCTTCATGCAGGACCGGCTTAGGCATACTAGGGAGATGGCGAAAGACATCTGGGACGGTAAAATCGTTCTGTGCGACAGATACTACTATTCAACGATCGCCTACCAGAGCTTCGTTCTAGCCAAAGCTGGTTACTTCAAGCGGCCCTGGAGCGGGGTGCATGCTATAACCGACATAGCGTCGCTAGGATCCCTCGAGCCAGAGTGTACATTCCTATTGGACATACCTATTGATCTGGCCGCATCACGAGTATCGAGTCGTCACAGCACAAGCAAGTACGAAGTAGAAGAGGTCCAGGACCACTGTGACCGTGTATACAGGTGGATGGCAGCAACCAACTTAGGTGGCCCCTGGGTCTGTTTGGACGCAAGAGACGACCTGGATCATCTTGTCGAGTTCGTAGTCAAAGCGATCGGGGTGTAAGCATGGAATGGTTAACCGATGAAGACTTCACCAAAGCCAAAGAAGAGCTCCGCGGGTTCGCCCGCGTGGGTCAGTTCAGGCTGGATGATAGGTGCGGGGTGTTCTGTGAAATAATGGAGAACACCGAGGGTGACAGAAAGTACGTCGTGAGGAACTATCGTCGTGGTGGAAAAGCCGAGTATTTCCTAAGTGACTATGCCGCTACCCAGCGCCTAACATATCTGTCATCCGCACAAGCCATAGCAGACGAGAACCTAGTGAGGTATGAACATGAACGTAACAGAATCGCCGGTGTCGGTCAACCTGCTCTACACGAACAAATTGAGGAGTAGCGCCGTGGTGGACCTCACCGGGGTGATCGTACCAACTGGATGGGCGATAATCATGGTCGACGCGAACGATCCTTTTATAGCCAATAGTGTATTAGACTCTAGTAAACAAGTCCATGCTGGCGATGATGTGAAAGTGGTGAGAAAATGACAGGAGAACCAACCGTAGACGACATATTCTGGGCCGCTGCTAACGCGGGGAACCAGTGGATAAGCAACGAGCTCCGAGCTTTGATCGATGGGTACAACAAGTGTATCAGGGCCTTGAACTCCTTGATACACGATCTCGAAGGTACACCCGCCATCTGTGATCCTCTGGGGACCAGGGCCCAGGACGTGGCGAGGGCAATAGCCACGGAGTACGACCTCGAGGTGGTCTTCGACGGTCGATGGCGTGCTATAGTAGATGATGGTGCCATAAAGCTAACCGTGGACGAGTTCCATGCCTATGAAGTAGAAGTATCCCCATCATTACTTGCGGACCTGGTAGAGGTAGCGGGTGATCTGCTCGGGTTCAAACTGTCCACCGGGAAACCATAATATACCTATGGGATGGTTGTAGATCCAAGGCCGAAAAGAAGACCACGTCCTTCCTGCCGGCTCTCACACCTCTCCGGCTAGGCCCCATTGTATCCGCCGAAGTAAGATTAATATACGTTAGAACCCCTACTCACATACATGGGAGCTGAGCGGGAAGATTGGTATTCCCTACTGGTCCAGAACTCCTCCAACATCTCATCAGTGTCTACAAAAGTTGATCAGTTGGTGGTTGCCCAGCGGGAGGCAGAGCACAGACAGGCGGAGTTCAACGCTAAGGTAGAGGACCGGCTCCAACACACTGAGGTAGCCTGCATACAGAACGAGGCACAATTCGATACCGTCGCCGACTCTCTCGACGAGCTCAAGACCGCTCAGAAGGAGTTAGACACCAAACTCGATACTGTTGTGGGAGAGATCAACGTCACTTTCAAAGCAGCTGTTAGAGACATTCGCGAGCACGATAACGATAAGCTTAAGCAATGGATAACGATCATAGCCCTAGCCTGTACAGTCATAGGCTTCATCTTTGGTATTATCAGCGTATAAAAGAATAACGGAAATGGTTTATGGATTGGCTTTTCCTGCACTCTTCGCGTTCAGCCAATCCATCGGCTTGTTGAAGACGAAGTCTACGGCCAGTCCAGCCACGAAGCCGGTAAGCAGTAGGCTTATCCACTCTTCTGCGCCACTGGGCTCTGGAAGTCCTGCTATGACGAACAGTATAGCCATCACCGCTACGATGATGGACAGCAGTGCCGACACCAGGTACTTCAGGCTGAACTTCGGCAGGGGCTTCCCCTCCGCCTCCAGTTTAGCCAGGTATGCTTGGAACTGCCCAAGCATCATGGTTATCGCGCCGATCACGACTCCCAAAGCCATTACTAGCTCTCCGTTGTCCATGTTCTCACTTCTCCAGATCAGAGGAACTCCATCTCCGTGCCCAAGAATATGGGGTCAAACATTCCATCCATCGTATCGAAATCTGCGACCCCATCCCCATCCCAATCTGCTCCGCCATCCAATAGAACGCCACCACCTCCGGCCCGCATCCTCCAGATGCACATCATTATGCCCTGCGGGGTGTCACGCTCAGTATCATAAAAGTCTCGGAGGCTGGCCCCGCCGTCCGTGGCGATTGCGCCGTTCTTGTAGTATACGTGCCTGAAATCGGTCCTCATGAGGTCGAACGCCTGCCAGATGGTAGTGGCGGTTGGCGGCGGGGCAATTACACTCTGGTATGCCATAGCGAACTGTAATGCGTCTGGCTCGAATGTTATGTACTCACCCATGAAGTCATCCCAGAGCTTCCAGCTGATCCGCCCATCAGAATTTACCGAGGCTATCTGCGGATCAACTCCCGCTAAGGTGTTGTCGAACATTCCGCCCGCACCACTAAGGGCAACACCGCCAAAGACGGACTTCCAATCATCGCCGTAAAGGTTCATCATCCCCAAGCACCACCCGACCTTGGTGGGGTCCCAATCGTTTCGACTCTCCCAATGCCATAGCTTAATGGTAAGGTCGACCCCCTCTTTGGCAGGCTTCAGTATCTTCTGTGGTGCGAAGAACCCGGTGTAGGCGGCACAATTACAATCGTTCTCGAACTGCATACCCGGCCCGAAGCGGTACGGCTTATTTGGGTCTGGGTCCATGGGGTCCTGCCCGTCTTCCCAAAGGTCGGCGTGCAGACCCCACTTGGAGAACATCGGCATTACGCTAGTCCGCCCCAAGCTTAAACCTCCCAGAAAGTTATAGTGGTACTCCCTACGGCAGTGACCCCCCAGATCTCCCCGGCGTACTTGTCCTCGTCAAACGCCCCGCCAGCCGGTATACAGTGACCCGAATTGCCTTGGGCGGGAGTACAAACAGATTCATTGAACCCGATGTAGGCGTCACGAGCCCCGATGTTGACCAGCGTGAAGGATAATCGTAGGGGGTTGGCCTTCAGGATCTTCGTAGGTTCCGTAGTCACGACAGCATGCCCTGTAGAGGGCTTACCGTGCAGTTGTACTGGTAAAACCCGCACTGCATCCCGAATCTCCGCAGCCGTCGCAGCGGCCGATCGCTCCTCACCGTACATCGGTCGTTTCGCTTTTTCCGCGACTGATAGTACGGCGGGAGCCGACGGCAGTCTGTCATCGAATAGCTCATGGAGATCCTCCTTGCGGGCTCCTACCCGATCGGTTGCTGCCTGTCGTACCCCCCCCGTCTTCCTACGGGCATTCTCCAGTACCATCGGAACCACCCTACCGGTCCCAGTACAGTACCGTCAAGTGAGCAGCTGCGCCAGCGCCCATACTGTCATCGGACTGAAGGTTCGTGCCACCCTCGAGCACTAAGATTGGTTTCATCGGGTCCGGTTGCGTAGGCCAGAACTGGCTACTGCCAGCTGCTATTGCGATACCGAGAGCGTAGTCGGTCAGGGTAACACCGTCGGCCTCCAGCTTACGCAGGTTCAGGAGCGCCGGGTTTGCAGCGTCCCCCGAAATGATGAAGCCGTAGATCATCCTCTGCCTGTCATCAGGCACATCCGTGGCGAATACGTCGGCCGCCGCTGCCGGTATCTCCTGGCTCAGGAATGCCTGCTTCTCTGATATCAGGTCAGCATCGAACTCTCTGATAGGCACTTACATCACCTCCGACAGAAGTTTAGCCTCGACTTTCCAGTCCCTGAGTAGCGAATCGCCGAACTCAAGTGGGTCGTTCCCGTACCCGATCCTCAAGTAAGTAGCGGGTATCTCCCTCCTGGCTATGCGCCTTATGATCTCATCGTCGTGGCCCACTTGGAAGAAGTCCGCCCAGTAGACCGCGAACGAAAGGTTCAGTACCGGCTGAATAGTCTTCTCGGCATCGTCGTTGTAATACTCAGCACCTATGTGCTGCAACGGCGGGATGACAACTTCAGCCCTGTCAGTCGGTTCTAGGTACGGGCTGATGACTTCATCCACATACCCGAAGTCGTCTCCAACCGTGGGCTGTATCGGGTCCAAGTTGGGGAACTTCCCGTTGATGTCTTTGCCCTCGGGGCTACGGACGTACATCCTGATCTGTTGAGGCTTTAGCCCTATGGCTCCGTGCATGAACCACGGGTACCCGGTATTCGTAGTCCCGTCCAGGTACAAGATGTCGTTCTGAGTGTTCCGCGGGTCCCTAAACCTTAGCTCGGGCTGATGCCCGCCTGGAGCTATACTGACAGCTGTGCCAGCGGCATCTATGAGCGGGTAGGGCCTGTACTCACAAATTCTCCTTTTGACCACTCGACCGAACAGGAATCCTTCATCCCCCTCCAACGCGAATAAGTAGTTGGGGTAGAGGAACCGGTCCGCTATACGGTTCTCTGGTAACATTTCACCACCTGTTGTCTTATGTACAAGTAGGCTTATGGCGGTATAAATATACTGCTAATGAGCAGATTATATTCCAGCCGGGCAGGCCAGTACCCGGAACTTGTAATCGCCCAACTCAATAGGATCACATACCGCCCGAATATTAATATCCAAGACCCACGTAAAAAGTTATACGCAGCGATGAACTTACCCAGTACTTAGTATAGGGTGCTGGGTTAACAGGCACTGCGCCTGATATTACATGTATTGTTGAAGGTTATAAGAGCCTGGGGAAACTAGACTTCGTCCAGGCGTTTCCAGGCGACTGCCTCATTTTCGAAAGAGGTACCTGCCAGGTGATCATCCCAGTTGGATTGATACCCCATGTACTCGAACTCCGCCCATAACCACTCGGATTTGTAGGCGTGATAGGGGTTACCATCCCTCTTGACCTTGTAAAGTGGATCCGGGTTACCGAGCTCATCAACCCCATGAACTTCTGTTGCCGCGGACACGATCACCAGCTTCGATGCTATGGTCTCCGCCATCTCTAGGAATGCGAGACCGTCCTCTTTGGTCAGGTGTTCGAGGAATCCGAATGCTTGTACCACATCGACTGACTTAGGCTCGAATAGCATCCACAGGTCCAATGCATCCATCTTCAGAGGCTGCCACTTGCGTTGCGTCGGCCCTACGACCCAAATGTCGCAACCCCAACCGCGGTCTATGTTACGGTAGTTCCACCAGGCTTGTCCAACTATACCCTTCAGCCCGCACCCACAGTCAATCACGCTCGCAACGTGCATGTTCTTGGTCTGAGCTATGATGTAGTGCTCCATGTCCTTGAAGTGTGCACCGCAAGATAGGCAGGTCAGCTGCTCTCGCGGCTCCCACGGACGGCCTACACCATCCCAGTCGTGTACATGTCCAGCGTCGTCTTCTTTTGTAACTTTAGCCATGTCTCTAACCCCGGTGACTCTATATAGAAGTTCCCACCAAGCTCTTCGCCTTTACATCGTTCGTAGTTGTTGCAGCTCTTACAGAGCTCGCGGCCTCGTTCTAGCGCATCACGATCGATAATTGTCTGATTGGCAACCAACCGACCCTCTTTCTCGCTTAGTTGCATCAGACCGTAATTGCATACTGTTGTAGGGCCCACGTATGTAAACAGTCCAGGAGCAACCGGACCATGACGATGCTCTATGTGCCACAGCTCCGGGTCAAGGACTCCGTGTAAGTTACCGGTCTTGTGCATCCTGTACCCGAAGTCTACGTCCTCCAGTCCCTTCTTGCCATCTAAGGCCTCGTCGAACCCGTTGATCGCCCAAGCCAAATCTGTGGGGAAGCTGCACCCACTGTAGAACCACTCCGGGTACGGTACTCTGAGGCCTTGATCGACGAACTTCGCCCTAGAGTCTCGGACCCAATGACCGGGCGGTATGATCTGTTCCCAACTAGCCTGGTGATCTATAACCCGCCCGTATAGTTCTTCCGTTATACGGATGCCCTGGTCTATTATCTTCGGCTTATTGCCTTCGAAGTAATAGGTCAGGCTAAACGCCGACTTGCCCTGTGCCCAGTAATCTTCGATCCGCTTTATCCAACCCGGGCGCGGTTCGGTGCAATCGTCAAGTAGCATAATGTGATCGCCTTTGGCCAGTGCTATGCCGCGGTTCCTCATTCCGCCTAAGGCTACCATACCAGCATCCAGGTAACGGCTGCCCTTAGCACCAACGTACTTGAATGGGAAGTTAGCCCGGTTTGCTATGTACCGCCGGCGATCTTCACTCCAACAACCGTCTACCACGATCCACTCGAAATCCTCTTTCTGATGATTAAGCCCGCGAATGGTAGGTTCGTAGATGAAGGCGTTGTAATCGACCATAGGGTGGTCTGGTCTAGCTGTACTCGTTACTATGCTTAGCATATTATCATCCATATTGTGAATAGGCCCCACGCCGCCAACCAGGCGATGAGTACCAATACCACTTTAGTCTCCTTTCGCATGCTCCACCACGATGATGCACTTCCAATTACCTAGCACTTCCGGTGGCACCATTCCCCGGAACCGCTCGACTAAGTCATACCGTAACTTACCGCCAGAAGCGGTCAGTACCCGTTCCCAGTACTCTTGGGTCTCCATGTGTACGTGCCCGGGTACCGCGGTGACCATCTGCTCCTTGTCTGGTAGTTGATCTTTCCGTAATGAGTATTCCTGGCCTGCTTCACACACGGCGATGTTGTACATTACGTATTTACTGCTAACACGCTCCAGCTCACCGATCACGGTAGCCAGCTCGTCTTCGTAAATATGCTCTAGCAGGTCAAACGCTAATACTAAGTCAACGGACTTACTGGGGTATGGTATGTCTACCGCGTTTCCGTATTCTACCAATCCAGTAGCGCCTGGGTAGGGGTGCTGCACCGCCCACGGACTGAAGTCTATACCTCGGATAGCCATTCCTAGCTTGGAGCCCCATCCTACGAACGTCCCCCGCCCGCAACCGACGTCGAGCACTCTATCAGGGGTTAGCACGTCCCTGATAGCCAGCATGACGTCCTCCGCTCCCAACCATTCTCCGGTGGTGTTATAGTAGGACCATCGTCCGTTATCCTGATCGGGTGTATGCACCTTCCCGCCACCAGAGCCGACGAAGTACTCTTCGTCATAGTAGGCCGGACCGTACACCTGCCCCATGATAGCTCCGTAAGCATCCAAGTGCAGCTGCGCTACCGCATCCCAGCTTGTCTTCTGGGCAAACGCCTTGGCCGCCTGACCCAGTTGGACGGCCAGCTGCTTGTCAGATGCTACTAACCGTAGAAGCCGGAGCATCTCATCATAATCGAAATGTTCGTACTTCAAGCATTGCGACCCATCTTCGAGGTCAGACATCCTATTATCGCTTGTGCAAATAACAGGCCTGCCTGCCCAAAGTATACGGTGCAGCGCCCCGGAAGCAGACGATATACCCGGCGGTGTGTTATAGTTAAACAGGAATATATCGGCAGCGCAGGCCCACGTGTCGATCTCCTCCTCCGTCAAGTATCTACCTAAAAGCATCACATTGTCCGGTGCCGCCGCTAGCAACTTAGCTCTTGAATCTTCGCTGTGCTCTTCGACGACACCGTGTACTGCACCGGATATATAGAATTCAAAGTTCGGTGCTCTGCCGGCCACTTCGGCTACCTCGGCGAACCCTTTTGAGTCAGCCGCAAAGCCGAACATGAACACGAGCGGACCATCAGGTGATATGCCTAATATACGTCTTGCCGCTGCTTGCGATATTGGCTGGATCTCACTGCTGCCATGCGGGATGACGTATATGGGCTTGCTGACGTATCGTGATAACCACTTCTTGGCTAGGACGCTATGCACTATGTGCCCATCGTAAATTGCATCTATAGCCTGGTATACCCCAAGCTGCGGACCGGGGTCCCGGAAGACAGTATGCCATGTCACGATCCCGTAACAGGTCTCCAGCTGCCTTGTTAGCAGCTCATCGACATGGGGGAAGATCCCGAACTCGTGCTGGACATGTATAATACCGGAGCTGTTGGCATCCATGACGTTCCTGTGTATTGCAACGGGGAACTTCTTACGCACAGCCTCTCCCAAGAACTTGCTATAGGTAGCGATACCGCATTTGACCCCAACCGTTGTTATTAGGTTCACCTTAGCAGGTACATTCTTCGCTTTTGATGGCGCATACGACTTTGAGTACGTCACCGAATCTTCGGATGGCAACTTGAGTACTTTGTCGGCTACTTTAAGTCCATCGGGCACCGACTCTAATATCTGTATGTCAACCCCGTCCGCGATGTCGATTGAGGTACGCATTCCAACTGGATCCCAGATGTCTACCGGTTTTGTATAGTCCAGCTCTATGAGCCCGCGTACGATCTCTCCCTCTTTTATGACAATCAACCATCCCAAAGGTTACACCTGGTAATGTAATAGTCTACTCAAATATATAAACCTGTCGCCGGATAAAAAGAGGGTAAAAGAAGGAGTTTAGTGTCCCAGCACGATCGCTTTGAACGTTGTGGCACTGAGGTTCGCCCCGTTGAGTACCTCGTACCCCCTGGTGCTGTTCGGAGCACCAGTACAGGCGTACCCGTGGAACCTGACCGGCTGGAGGATGCTGTTGTTGCTGATGGTGGCCTCATCCGGGTCGGTCTTGTACCCATCCTCGTTCCGCACGGACAGCACAGCGTCAATCTTGCCCACGGAGGCAACATTGATCGTTATGCCGCCTGTGGCGTAGGGGTTAGGCCCTTCCTGGCTGACCTCGACCAGAATCCTCCCGTCTGCCAGCTGCCCGATGATAGTCTCTCCCATCTCAAATCACCTCACACAACCATGATGAGGTCCTGAGTCGTGCCATCCAGGTCTGCGGGATCCTGCAGCCTCATCTGAGGCTCTTTCACGAAGGAGGCGCCCATCAGGAACGGGTAGTCCCCGGACAGAGCAACCGCTCCCCCGATAGCCGCGGAGTAGAACACTTCTGCCAGCACGGTGTCGCCCTTGGCGAACAAGAAGGCCTTGTCGAACTCCGCGACCTTGAGGGTGGAGTTGACCTTCTGCTGGAACCAGGTGTTGTATACCGGCTTCTCGCGTCCGTTGATGGTGAACTTGACAGACTCAAGCTTCGGGTTCGGGTGTAGGCTACCCACACCGAAGACCACGTGGACACCATTGGCCCCGATCTTGACCGGGTTGCCGTCGACACCGCCCATCATGGTGGTACCGGAGTGTATCCAGTCCTGCGGTGCACCCGTAGTCCAGGCATCCTGGGCTGCGGAATATATACCGCGGATGTCAGTCCAGTCGTCTCCGATCCCGAAGAACCCTGCCCTTATGGGGATGGGTCCACCGATCTTACCCGGACCGGGCTCTTGCCCACCGATCTCAGCGGACATCTGCTTCTTCGCGACCTTTGCTCCGAGGACGATCTCAGGCAAGTGGCGCCTGTAGATATCGATGAGGGCCCTCTGGGTTCCCTCAACCACGAACTGCCTCTCGAACGATCGAAGCAGCCGGGTTACCTCGACATCAGTGAGCTCGTCGATCTGGAGCCCCAGGCCATCTGCCGTGGCGTTGATGTCGCCCTCCATGTCTCTAACTTCGGCTACGTTAACCATTGTAGTTCCTCGGGTACTATAACGCAAGGGGAGTTTATATAGTATCTATCAACTTATGATAAGTATGCGAACCATAGTTTCCCATAGTATTGATACGAAGGTCCTCAAGCGGGTAGAGGCTTATGCAAAAGTCAAGTGCGATAATAACAGATCTCGAGCTATTGAGAAGCTCTTGATTAAAGGGTTAGAGCACGAGCAACCTGCAGTCGACGTATCGTGTACCCGGTGACGGCAGGGGTTACCTGCCGCGGGGGGTAACGTCTGTCTAAGCACAGACGTTGTTTACTGCGAGATTGCGATCGTCTCTTTCACGTAAGCCCTAGGGGCCTGCTGAGCGTTCAGGACCGCACCGGTCTTCCTCACCGGCGGAGTGACGATCACCTGGCTCGAAGTGGAGCCGGTACCAAGGATACCGGACACTTTGGACTTGGCCTTGGTGATCAACTGTCCGTTCCCAACAGACATGGCCCCGTGGTAGCCGGTCTGCATCCGGACCTGCGTCCTCACTTTCGTGGCGACTTCCTGGGCCCTACCCTTAGCGGCCTCAACTACTGGCATGTACATAGTTAGTTCCTCCTGTGCTTGTATATCCTACCGTCTATTTATACTCAACCCCGGTCGACATCGACGTCGCCAATGCTCAGCCCGGTGTCGTACTCTTTGCTCACGGCAGCCTGGCCGTGGTACCTGCACCGGACACAGCCCTGCCCACTTGTGCTGGGCAGCAGGGCGATCCTGGCGTTCCTGATTCCTGCCCTAAGCGCCTTTGCGGCGTTTATTAATCTTCCCATGTTTCATCACCCTACCTTTACGTAATGCTTGACCCTGCCGCCGTATCCCTTAGGCGGATCGACCTCTTTGTAGCTCGGCCGGCGATCCCCACCAGGTTTCACCAACCCCAGAGTCTGACCAAGCTGCGCTCGTAATCCCATGATAAATCCCAGAGGGTATGCTCCTACCTCACCCATACCGATCGCCGAGTGCATAACCTCATGAGGGACCGTCGAGAAGTTGGCCGCACCACTTAAGAAGATAACTCCGCGTTTCTTCTTCGGGGCCAGTCCTCTGTAGGTCATGGATCCGTGGACCTGACGAACTTGTTCGTCAGTTATGAACACATGATCCGGTGCCAGCATCGCTAATAAGTGGCAGCTGCCCAATATGCCTTCGACGTCTTCTATATTCATAACCCAGTCCTCCCATGTAATATAGTCTCTGCCTTATTTATAGGTTGTCAGATGTAGAGTAAGTCCTTGAGCACGTCACCGGGCGCCCACTCCGCGGTTCTGATTTGCCCTTCTAAGGGTATAACGCTCTTCCCTACTATGGCCGACAAGCTTACCCAGCGGAGAGTCTCCGAAGTTTCAACGACATAGATACCACTTCCGGCCTCAACAGCCGGGTGAAGGGCGAGCTTTGTCTTGAGGTCTCCCAACTGTCCGGTGTAACCAGCGATCTCTAACCTACCAGCGCTGGGTATGTTGTACTTGGCTTTGATACTTCTCACCTTAACGTCGCCTTTGAGCGTTACCATGCACGCTTTGCCAGACAGTCCAGCTGGTGCAGAAGTGCAGTAGTACACGTTTGCACCATCTGGGCCGGCCCCGCACTTGATAGTTGCCATGATTACTCCCTCTTAAATCGCTTGCCCACGTTGGTCATGGCTTTGGACAGGCCTTGGAACATGAACTGGCTCATGGTCTGCTGGATGGCGGCGGTGAGCATAGATCCTGGCTTCCACTGCATATTGACTATGCGCTTGCCCATCTCGCCCTTCAACTGCTTAGCCAGTTCTCCTACCATTGTACTCCCCTACGGCCAGACCCTAACGATCGGCTCTCCGCCGCTCCGGTCTACCTCGAGTTTCCGCGGGCCTTCACCTTCGGTGTTCATGATTATGCACCCGCCGCTCCTGTGGCTGCTAACCCAACACGGGCCGTACACTTCGACACCGATCGCCCGAACGGTTCTGCTGGAGCCATCGTACTTAGTGATCGTGACCAGTGTATCCGACATACTGGCTCCGGGATCACCAACTCGCTCGACCAGCAACTCCGCTACGTCGTCGCTTACCTCCGCATACGGCGTATGCCGTATGTCAGCTAGTTTCTTAACTCGTTCGAACATAGTATTCAATACCTCCTTTGACAGGGTTCAACCCCCAGAATGGCAATGTCTTTAGCGCTGACGATCGGTATGCAGAACCTGGTAGCTGTTTGTAGCTGCTGATTCGTAAGGGCACCCACACCGCGAGTCCGCTCCAGGTAATCCACAACGAAGTCTAAGCTTATGCCGCCCTCCCTAAGGAACTGAGCGGCCATAAGGATTTCGTCCCCCCAGTCAATACCAATCGGTATAGCCGATATGTTGCCAGAGGGGATAGCAACTACACCCGACCGTCCAGCGCAAAACATGTACCCTTGCTCGGAGACTATCTCGTCCTGAAACAGTATACCGTTCACGCCTACATCTCTGCACTGGCGAATGGCCTCTGCTATGATGCGTACGGCCTCATCGTGAACTACGGCTAGCTGGCCGCCATACGGGTTACCGTATTGGTTGTAACTTTCCATGATACTCTCCCGGCCAGCAGTCCTGGCCGAGCGAATGCCTAATACCCCTATCAAACGTCTGCCTACCATTGTATCACCCCGTATACTCCACTTTGAAGAGGTACAGGCCGGAGATGCCTTTCTGTAATAGGACTCCGTTGTATACTACCTGCAGCCCACTACCATATATGCCAACGGTGACAGTATCCTCCCCTTCCGAGTGACCGATCGTCACCCAAGCATCCATGTCACCGCGCCCGTCGCCAGAATTAGTCCTGATGTAGGCATAGTCGTATGACTCACCGTGGACCCCTTTGTCGGTCCACCCACTGATATGAACAAGCTTCGGTGTCAGCGTGGATACTACATCGGCGATCACCCTGTCCACGCTCATGTTCTCCAGTATGGTCTTGATGTAGATCGGGGCCATACCGTTGTTCAAGTTCTGTATCGCATTAACCACTCTGCTGCCTACCATGTCACTCACGTCCATAGGTATAGATGATCTCGTCTACATCGCCGTCGGCTATTGCGCTCAACTGCCACTCCAGATCAGCCAACCACTTCGCCGCTGGCGGATATCCCTGACTGTTACGGATCGCACTGGCAACACGGGGCGGGTCCTCACCCTTGGCGTATTCTGCCAGCCGTAGCCTGACCGCGCCTAACAAGTCTGATGCAGCCCGGCGCATGCGTTGGTCGCCACGGATCGAGCTGATAAGCCGTTCATCGCTAAACGAGTCCGGGGTGACCTGGCCGTAGCTACCACCCAGAAGGCGCTTAAGTCTCTCTCCTACCATGCTAGCTCCTCCCTGAACACTTCTACCGTAGTTGGCCTGAAGAATGAGACGGTGGTAGTCATACCTACCATATCCACAGCAGCAGCCTGGAATCCTGCCCTGCTCATCAGGTGCTTGACCTTGATAGGATCTTTTGCAGGCTTGTCGCCGCTATACAGTACCACGGTCTGAGCGAAGTGATTATAAACCAACTTAGTCACGCCTTGGTACACGTCGCTTATAACACCAGACATCTTCAATGTACTCCCTCCGTAAGTATTACTAGTTCGCCGGTGCTGTACCCCATACACCAGATGGGCTTGTAGTCGTAGTGATGAATTCTGAATCCACCTTTGTAGTCTGCCTCCATCACAAGCCCTTCCCCCTGGAATGCCAACAGACTGATGAATCTAGTAATGGGTGCTCCGCCGTTGGTCCGGACCATGCTTGCCTGTATCCGATTAGCCGCATCCTGCCGGTGGTGAGGCCCACCCATGTAGCTTACCCATACCTCCGACAGCCCTACGGTCGTTTCGGTAGTACGTCTACTAACAACTGCTCCTGATAGGGAATTACCCCCATTTCGGATCCAGTCTAGTAACTGTCCTACACGCCACCGATCGCGATGAAGTGTATCTTCGTGTTCCCCAAAGAGAGCCATTCGAACCCTGTCTCCGTTATGTTCCGAACGTGAATCGGCGTAGCCGCTATGCCTGGGGTTAGACCCCACATGTCATACAGATCGCGAAGGGTCTGGTTTGCCCGGTTCTGCAATGCTGTAGTTTGCGTGGTTATCTTACCGTCCAGTGCCCCAACCGCGTTGTTTATTACCAACTGGATGTTGTTGATGGTCTCGTTCACCTGCGTGTTGATCGTTGATGTCAACGTACCAAAGTTGCTCTGCACGGTGGTCTTGAGTAGGTTCACTTTGCTCTCTATCTCAGACCTTATGCCGTCTACGAAGTTTTGAACCTTGTCCAATGATGGTTGGATCATGAACTCCCACCCTAAGCTCAGGCCGAAGGCGGTTGTCCTAGCCACAGGCTCGATTGCGCAATCCCGAACAGCATTGAACACGCCCCAATCACCCATAGAGGCCTTGAACTTCGCTTTGAGGTCGTTGTAGAAGTCCGGCTTCGTGATCCTTTCCAGCGGCCTGAACGATACTGTTGGCAGCGCTGCCAGGTTCGGGATGGATATGTTCTTGAACATCGACAACGGCGATACGTTGATGTTATCCAACCGGGTGATGCTCCGATCTATGAACGTCGCGTTGCGAACTTCGCCCACGGCGATGACTTGAGCAGACTTCAGGGTTGTACCGAATTCTGTCCTGGTCCATCCAGCTGACGGGGCACTAGCCTCGCCACGAACGACACTTATGTCCAGTATGTCCAAGTCAACCTTTGACTTTACAGTCTTCAGTATATTAGGTCTGACCACCATCTAACTCACTCCTAGAGCTGCAAGCAGCTTCCTGAGGTAGTACCCGAACGACCACTCGTCTTCTGTCGGGCACGTGGCGTTGGTCTTGACGTATTTACCGTCAACGCACTCGTATTCTGTGATCGTGGACCCATCGGGGCAAGTACCGGTGACGTTTTTGGTACACTTCTCACCAACATTTATGGGACATTCCGATCCTGTCTCATAGTATTTACCGGTAATGCAGTCTTTGACCATCACTTTCGTCCCGTCAATGCAGTCCACATACAGGGGTTCTGTGCATTCAGGTGTGGGGCAAGCGGCGTCGGTTGCAACCCAAATACCGTCAACGCAGTTCCTCCTTATAATAGTTGATCCGTCGAAACAACTTTCCGTCTCCACCTGCCCGCTGAGACATTCAGAGGGTACGCTGAAAGACCCGGTAGCTATACCGTTAGATGCCCTGACGTAGGTCTTGTTGTTGATCGTCTGGCTGGTAGGGTACATGTAGATCTTCAATGTGTACTCGCCCGGTATTGCTATGTATGCAGGCGGAACGGTGAATCCGAAACTACCGGATGCGTTGGTCTCTACCGATTCTTTGTACGTCTTGTTGGGCGCAATCAGCTCGTATACCAATTTGAACCCACTGGGAACTGCACCTTCCCCTGTGAAGAACCACCCAGCCACCTTGAGCACGCCTTGAATGGCGGGCGCCTGATAGGGCTCAACGTGTATTGATGTTGATAACGTAGTCGGCGCGGGCTCATTCACCGTTACGCTTTTGATGGATTCTGATGGAGTATACACATAGTTATCTATGGTAGCCCCGGCGAATTTTGCCTTCAACGAATACGTACCCGCTGCCGTGAACTTGACGCTGAAGACTACATTTCCATATCCATCTGATACTCCTGAACCGAGCACAGCTCCATCAGCGTTATTGAGCAACTGTATGGTCAGTCCGCCTAAGCTGGTCGAACCGGTTGCGATATGAGCACTCATTCCAGCTGCCACACCAGCTACCGGGTTTGAAGCCGGTGTGTTCAGCGTAAGAGTGGTCGTTATGTTCTGTGTGGCCGAGATCACTTTGATCGATGCGCACGGGCTGGTACAGGCATTGTAGGTAACACCGCTTATGGTCTGTCCTTCGTACACAGCGTAGAACTTCCTAGTCCCTACAGAGCTGAATACAGCCGAGGATAGGTTATAGTTCCAACTGCCCGTAGACGATGTAGTAGCACTTCCCAGTAAGGTACCGCCGGTGGATGCCCCGCTGGACTGGTATACCTTTACTGTCTTTCCCGATAACCCAGTACCACCGGCCTGCTTAAGTACACCGGTCAAGGTGGCATGGCCGCCTACAGACACTTCGGCCTGGTTGGCGCTTATGGTCAGGCTAGTACTTATGGGGTCGGGCGAGGTCACCGTGAATGCTTTTGAGTTCCAGTTAGTTGTGACCGGGGCCCCGTTAAGGGTCTGTTCCGGGACCGTCGCATACACAGTGTACTCACCAGATACGCTCTGCGCCGGGATTGTTACGCTGCACTCACCATTCGAATCGGTAGTCTTGTTGTCAAGGCTTACGACCGATCCACTGGCACCTGTGTAGCGCCAGCTCACGACTATACCGGGGATCGCGACTAAACCGGCTGTCATGACCTTAGCTTTGGCCGTCAACGGTACTCCCTGCGCTACAGAGGCGGCGGATAGGGATACCGATACTATCGGTTGTATTGTATTAGTAGCACAACTACCAACATCGATAGCTCGCCCGCCTAAACACTCGTACTTCCTGCCACTACTGGTATCGCACCATGAGTCTCCATCCATGCATTCGGTTATTCGACCGAACACACGACCCCTTGATCTTACGCGCTCAAGAATCGGAAATGTTGGCATAGTACCACGTAATAACACTGCCTATCGAGCATATAAAGGTCTCTGATGAATCGCCGAATAGTTCCGATGAACAGCGTGCAATAACCTCGTCGATTTATAGCGGTAGCCTCAATCCTCCACCGGTGGTCCGCCCGGTCCACCGGTCACCGACGGTCACGACAAGACCCAACCCACCATATAACGTGATGGTAAGTGGACCGCTGGCTCAGTTAAGCTCGGGGGGTGGTATTAGGTAGATTAGACTAAGCGGTTATTTCACGATGTTTTTTTCGAAACCAGCGGGCTACCGGGAGAGGGGTAAGACTCCGAATTTGGAAAACAACAGGTTAACTAGTCGGGTTAATCACACAGTTGGACAAAACATAGCATAGGGTCCTGGCCTCGCCACGCGCGCCCTACTACTACTATGTATAATATATAGTATAATATAGGGTTTCAAGATGGGGTGAATGTGGGTTTTACACTTTGGGGTACCAGCCTCCCCAAAGTAGGCGGTTCATCAGGACGAAGTACGCGAGAGTCGCCAACATCAACACTGATCCTTTCGCGAGACCCAGTAGAGGCAGGATTGGCAGGAAAATAGTCGCGATTTCCATGAGGGACATCGTCTGCAGTTCGCGTTGCCGTTCATACTTGCGATCCTGGATGGTTCCCGACAGGAGGTACAGCGCGACAACTGCCAAGATGGCCGCGATTGTCCCTTCTACGGGGGACCAGACTGTCGCCACCAAGATCATTCCGGTTGCGACCCCGAAGAACTTCAAGTAGGCGCCGAAACCAGCAGCGGGACCTAGTAGCAGGAGCAGTTCGTCGTCCGTTCGTTTCAGTCGGGCACCCATCCAGTGCAGGACGTTCGACGGTTCCCACTGAGCCATTTCTTTGATGAATCCACTCCAGGCGATCTGGTACATGATTGCGAAATACGTGTACGTGAGGAACAGGGCGCCTACTGCCGTCATGGATTCATGAGACAGAAACCACGCGAAGCCTGCTACCGACACCATACTTCCGGTTATCGCGAAACAACCGGTTCGGGATTGTTTGCTCAACCCGTCGTTGTACGCGAACCCCAATGCCAGCCACCCTATCATGAATACCAGCGCGTAGACAGGAGCCGGCGACATCCAGAAGACCAGACCGACCGCTACTACAGCCGAGAGGATCAGCATCCAGTGAATCACCAGGTGCGCGGTGCCGATTTGTATTACACCTGTGTTCAGTGGGTGGTGCACTTTGCCGGGGTCTGTCTTGTCGTATCCACCCACGAAGTCCATCAGGCTATTGTGTCCGAAACTCGCGTAGTGTACTAGCAGTGCGAACACTGCCACCGCCACCACCTCCAGCAGTCCTACCGAGCTGTCGCACAAGAATGGTACAAGCAGGAGGAGCAGGGTGGCCACTCCTGTTTGTGCCCTGAATAATCGGAGCCAGTTGCGCATGGTCACATCCACCCCAGTAGCTTCACTATCGTGAGTGTGCCTAGCCCTAACATAGCCACCCCGATCAACCGCCCGTGGAACGGAGGCTCCAGGCTTATCTTCAGCCGGTTGTTGATGTAGCTGCCTATCGGATCAGCAATCGCGGCACCGAATGCCAACGGGATAGCCAGGTATATGAAGTCGTTGAGGGTTGCCAGGTGATACCCGACTCCTACGACAGCAGCTATACCTTCTGCTACAGTGGTAGTACCGATCGCCACGGCTGCCGACATACCAAGGCACATATACCCTGAAACGCTCAGGGGGCCGTAACCGCCACCTGTGCCACCCTTATTGAATCCGGTCAAGAGCCCCAACCCGATGGTCAGCGGCTTCGAGTACTTCTTGTCCGGGTTGATGGACAGTTTACGGTAGCTGCGGATCACGACGAATATACCCATCCCGATAGCCACGATCGATATGTACCACTTGACATACGTAGCTGGTAAGTACGCACCCAAGAGAACAGAAGCTGCTAGCATACCACACACAGCACCGACCAATGTTAGCCCGACCATTCTGTAGTCTACATTCTTGTACTTCGCGTGCCATCCACCGCCCCATAGACCACTTACAGTCTCACTCAACAATATTGCCGGGACTACCACTAAAGGCGAATACCCGAACAATATTAGCACAGGAGATAAGATGGTACCAAATCCCCCGCCCAGTCCGTTATCTATTAGCTCTAGCACGAAGGCCAGTAAGACTATGCTGAAAACATCTATCATTCTTCAAGTCACCTCGATCATACCATAATAGGTCCACTAAGATATAACCACAGGGGGGTATAAATACTTACCGTAGGCAACTGTCGAGTTAATAGCAGACGACTTTATATAATATAACGGTCAATAGAGGTGCACGATGGCAGAAGTACGATTAAGTGAAGGACGGTTGCACGCTCTTCAGGTTATTTCAGAGCTGTCGGCTAACGACCAGTTCCGATGTGCCGCATTACGCGATATCATGAGCCGACTCGGCAAGAAGAGGGGCTCCGTCGGAAAGTTGTTAGGAACTATGCGAAGAGAAGGTTTGGTCCACGCCCCTATGTGGGGTAGGTGGCAAGTCACTCCTGCAGGTGCTGAGGCTCTAAAGAAGTACATGAAGGAGTAGGAGGTGTGCTAATGGGCTCGAATGAGTTTGACCTAGAAGGTGAACCGGAGAATCCGTTTGAGATGCAGGCCCCGACTGATCCCGAGAATGAGGGACCTGTAGTCTGTCCGAATTGCGCTAAGGTTCTGGACCATGTTGTGCAGTACGGTAAGTCATGGGGGCGGTCTTGCCCGTATTGCGGTATTTCGATTAGGAAAGAGCTAATGCCGGACAACTTCCCCGTGGAAGTACAAGAACCGAAGCGCAAGCGTAAGGGAACACCGGGGCAGCCGGTTGTATCGAACCCAGCCCCTTCGTTACCGCAGGGGTTCGCCGCCGGCAGTGTACAAAAGTTATTGTCCAAAGCCAGGCCGGTCGACACACCGCAGGTAGCACAGCCGCAGACAGCATATCAAGAACCGGTCGATGACCGCCCTGGTGTGCAAACACTGTTCAAGACCCCACGCACTCCAACCGATGTGCTGGTTGAAGTGTGCACATTGCACGGTCTGAATGAGCAGTTCATCCAATATGCGGCCAGAAAGTCCATGGCACTGCAGGATGGTCTACAGCCGATGGAGTTCATGAGCATGCTCAAAGATCTAAAGTCCGGTATGACATCGAAGGCTCAAGCAGAGTATATCGTAGGCGATTACAACCAGGGCCTGATGGACCTGCGGATACAACAGGCCGAAGAACAGAGCCGTGGTATGTACCCGCATGTCCCGAGTGTCGATCAGTGGGGTCGACCCATACCGCAGCAGATGCCTAACGTACCAGGCCAGGCGCGGAGCAGAGGGTTCGACCCTAGAGATATGAGCAACCGGCTAGCCGGGGCGATTGAGCAGAACCCACAGATGTCACCTCAGCAGATATTCCAGATGATGCAAGAGGCCATGGAGGCGGATCGCCGCGAACGAGAAGCCCAGCAGATGCGGGAGGACATAATCAACATACGCAACGAGATGAAGTCGAGCATCCAGGAGCTGGCACAGGGTACTCTCGAGGCCATACGGGAATCAACCAAACCCGCACAGGTGCAGCAGGGGGTAACGATAGAGCAGATCCAGTTGATGCTCAGCCAGCAGAGGTCTGAGGCAGACAAGACCGCTATGCAGAATCAGCTAGACATGATGAAGCAGATGAACCAGCTGGTGATGGCGCAGCTACAATCTAACAACGATCGCCTGTCCAACGAACGTAACGAGCTACTAAAGCAGCTTGAGCTCGCCAGGAGAGATGCCGTACCGGGGCAACTGCAGAAGGATGAGTCCATCCTGCTATCGAAGGGCATGGACAAGGTTGCAGACACGATCGCTGACCGTAGACCGGTCGAGAAGATAGCTGAGGTAATCCTCAAGAACAACGCGGTCGCCCCGCAGAAACCGCCTGCACCGAAGATCCTTCCAGATGCAGACGTGACAGACATGCTACAGGAACAGATGGGGGAGAACCAGTGAAGGTAATCTGTGTAAGTGCCGTCAAAGGCGGTGTGGGCAAGACGATGATCTCGCTTAACATAGCGAGGTTGCTCAAGGCGCGTAACTACAAAGTAGGTCTGCTGGATGCGGACTTCGATAACGCCAACTTCGCCCAGTTCACTCAGATTGACGGCAAGGTGGAGGCCGATCCTGTCGAAGGGTTCACCTTATACAACTGGGATGGCATATCGGTGTTCTCGATGTCACTGATAGCTGGTAGAGAGAAAGCTGTCTCGATGCCGGCAGAGCAGTATTGGCAATTTGTCTCGGACATAGCACACAAGTCGAGCTGGAATGTAGATTACTTAATCGTAGATCTTCCTGGCGGCGGTGGCGATGTGTTTAAAGCCTCCGTTCAAGTCTTCGCGGACGACCTAGTTGGTAACCTCATCGTGATCCAGCCGTCTATGTGGGATGCTGCCAACAGAGTACTCAACCTACATCAATATTTCGACGTGCCCGTAGTTGGCATAATAGAGAACATGCACGCTCTCACTTGTGGCCACTGCGGCTCCTCTTATGCTCCGTTCGGCATACCAATAGGCGATAAACTATCAGCCAAGTTCAACGTACCGAACTTGGGCGGTATACCGTTGGACTTGTTGATGGGTGAGAAGTTACTGTCCGGCACTCCTTGGATTGAAGGTAGTGGGTTGGATACTCTCAATAAGGCCATCAACCGTATGGAGATGATGGAGAAAGTCAGACCCGGTTTCCTCAACAAGTTCAAGGCGAAGATCATGGAAGGCATCCGCGAAGACATGGTAAAGGTGATAGGCTACATACTCAAGGCTATCAATCGCAACTTGCCCGTGAGTAAGATCGTTCAGAGCACCGGGTTTACGGAGGCGCAACCGGTTGTGTTCCACATCTTGGACGAGACCAAGACTGTCGAGCTAGTGACATTCGCCATTAGGATTACAGGGGGCGAAGTTAAAGTACTGAAGAAGCCCTATCCACAAAGTGGGTATGAAATATATATCAGCTACCGGACACTTGCCAGGATGATCATGGGGCAGAAGAAGACCGCGGATGGTTTACGGATGTGCGATCCTGTAGACTTCTGGCTGAACGGCGATGTCTACGTCAAGGGCGAAGGGCAGATGCCGAAGGCGGTGCATCTGTTCAACAACGTCTTTAGCAACCCAGAGATCATGAACGAAGTGCGTGACAAGTACGGGAGCACGCTAGGCAACTGGTTGTGATACGATGGGAGTACTAGACGGTTTCAAAGATCAAGTGATGAAAGAGGTGGAGAGTAAGGTAGGCCCAGTGATAGAGCAGATGAAGGCGATGAATGATATGCTGGGTACCTTCGGTCGAGATGTGGCAGCGTTTTCCACGGTAGCCAAAGAGATGGACCAGCACCTCAAAGTAATCGAGCACGAGACTGTGCAGATCAGGAAGTTGTTGGAGGGTAAACATGGCTGATAGTCCTACTAAGGAAGAGATATCCTCGATGCTCAACAAGTTCTTCAAGACAAGCATCGATTGGACGAAGCTCACCAGAGATGAGATGGTGGAGTTGGCCACGGTGCTAGCTCACCCAGAGATACTGTACGAGTCCTTTGGAATCACCAAAAAAGACCTCGAGCGGGGCAAGCTCATAGGTCAGGTTGGTGGTGCCGTCAAGGATACCATCTCCGATGGTATAGCCCATTGGGATGGGCCATTCATGAACCTAGCTAAGAGAGCCCTACTCGGTGAACCATCGACTGAGCAGAAGAAAGAGGGGGAGAAGTAGGCCTGCGACGGCTCAAGCACTGACCTGCACACCGCGAAGGTATAAATATCGGGTCAGCGCTTATACTTACTAGGTGTACTGACATGGGCAGCATAATAGATACGGCGGTAGACGGAGCCAAGAAAGTCGGGAATGACGTAGTCGCAGTTGTCACGACCCCGATCGGTCCATTCACAGCAGGTGACCGGATCGTCTCGGATGTCCGCAGGACAATCCGTGGGATGGGGGCCGCCGTAAGGAGCAAGATCGGCGGCGGCTACAAGCGCCGCTACTAACTGAGGCGGGTACATGCCAGGAAGAAGGGTCGGTGCCTATGTGGGCACAAAGTTAAAACGGAAGATGTCGGAGCCGCAGGAGGAGCCATTGCTTGGTAGCGGTACAATAGTGAATTCCGTTATCGACGGTATCGAACGGCGCCGACCCCAGATCCTTCCCAAGGTCATAGACGAGTTCAAAACCTGGACTCCTGGTGAGCGGATACTTAATAGAAAGTAATCCGTTCCCGCCGCCTCACCATTCCGCTGAGGTGTGTACATGGATGATCCAGGCATAAAGAGCGGGTACCCGCTTGCTAGAAAATACTTTGGCCGGTTAGTAGATTATGTAATGCTGACAAGACCTTTCACAATCTTGCCGGCATTCATAGCTGGCTGCTTCGGCGTGATGATCCAGCTGGCATGGGATGGGACTGCAGACAGAATACTCACAGAGTGGGCCACTATCGTTTATGTCGGTATCACTCTGATGCTAGGCCAGGCAGTCGGTCAAATATTCAATAATGCAGCTGATGTTGGCCCAGACAAGATGTCCAAGCCGTATCGTCCAGTTGCCAATGGTCGTGTAAGCGTCAATGAAGCCATGGGGTTGGGGTTAGCACTGACATTGATAGCAGTGGGTAGGGCATTGACGTTAGGGGCAATGTTCGGGGCGATTGTGTCTGTGATCCTGTTCATGGCTATATTCTACAATTTAGAACCCATACGTGCGAAGCGCTGGTTCCCCTGGAACCTAATGTGGATGGCTACCTCACGCGGTGTACTGCCGTTCTTGGCCACCTGGTCGTTGTTCGGGGATATAGCAGATCCACTGCCCTGGATACTCGGGACATTCACTACACTTTGGGTTATAAACTGGCAGGCCGCCAAGGACTTTCCGGATGTTGAAGCGGATAGAGCCTACCAAATCAAGACCTTGCCGGTTAAGTACGGTGCTAAGCGGGCAGCCAGGTACATGGTGTACCTGTCTCCGATTCCGTTCGCATTCCTCTGGGTGATGTATGAGCTCGAGCTAGTACAGGTCACGTTCCTCCTGCTATTCCTATTGGTACCGGTGGCCGTGCTTAACTGCATAGGAATGTTCCGAACCACCAAGTACCTGGAGAACAACATTACCTGGGCTGGAATGTATATCGGCTTGGCCATGATCTACATACTGGCCATAATAGCGATATCGCTAGGGTAATAAGAACTTGGGGGCTGCCCGCCCTCGGTGGGTGGGTGCATCCCTTCAAAGGAATAATCTATTTAATAGAGTAAGGCATATTACACACGCTGCCAGTGGCAGTGGAAGGTCTAATCTATGCCAAGAAGCATGCACGGAGTCTTTGAGAAGTTGTACCAGCCGGCATCGCAGCCCCAGTATACCAACGTGATTGCTATCGAGTTTCAGCCGATAGTCAAGAAGGCTATACTACACATAAGGCCTGGGCAACAGAAGTCGCTGGTCATGATCGAGAGCATCGTTACGCCCAAGCCGGTTGACATGCAGCTCGCTAC
>JAQUQE010000013.1 GCA_028716225.1 Dehalococcoidales bacterium
CTCTGAACTTATAACGAAAGGTCCGACCTGGCCACCCATATGGGGGTTCGTAGCATGAGTGTAGAAACGAAGGGCGGCGGAGTAACAACCCTATCTGCGCTAACCATCGATGCCGACAAGGATTGGGCGGTAAAGGGTATCTCAAACCTGAAAGAGCTGGCCCTTGGCATGATTCAGGGTGACCTGATTGTTAGAGGCGGCGGCGGTATCCTGGTCCGTCTTCCTGCCGGAGTAGCCAATATGGTACTGACATCCGGCGGACCCGGTGTAATACCCACTTGGGCACCGGGCGGCACATATTTTAATCGCTTCTTCCCTGCAAATATTGGACTATCAAGAACAGTTGCCGTCCACCCCCTCGACCACGCAATAAATAAAAATGGGCCGCTATCTTCAGTCTACGTTGATACTTACGATGATTTACCGGCAAGTATGTTAAAGCGGCTTACCCCGGCAGTTTCACTAGTAGATGCAGAAACTGTTCTTGCAGCTCCGGACCAGGTAGTTAACAAAAATGGTCCTTTTACCCGCCAATACAGTGTGCAAGTAGTCGTAGCCGGTGCTGTGGCGGATGATGGAGGAGCGCTTACCGATGAAACCGCTGCAGCTCAGAGTGGTGCAGCTAATGATATGCACTTACTACCAGCGGCTCCGGCTGTTGGCGATGCTTATATGCTGGGCTCCCCTTATCTAGCTCAACGCTTTCCTATCAATATTGGGACAGCGGGAGCCGGGAACTGGACTCTACAAATGTTCTACTGGAACGGAGCTGCTTGGGCAGCCTGTGTTGATGAGTTAGAGACAAGCGCACAGTTTATGGCTGCTGGGCTCAAATATTGGCAGCATACCCCACAGCTAGACTGGGCACTACATGTCGTATCTGGTATGAACTTGTACTGGGTCCGCATAGAAGTAGTAGGATTCGTTAACCTGGTTACACAACCTCTGGGCACTCAAGCATGGTGGGAATTATTTGTTTAGGAGGCTATGATGAATACTCTAATTAAAGCAAAGGCACCCATTCTTGACGTAATCGACCCTCAAAAAATACCGCATATACTCGAAGAGGGCGAGATGAATGCCGTTCTGGAATGGCGGGTATTCGACCCCAAGACTAATAAAACCCTGGAGCACAAGATAAAGCGGTCGGAGAGCTTCACCCAGGCGTTTATGCAACTGCTATATCTTCAGTTTGGAGCCATCCCCCATACTGCAAATTACCCGGTTATAGACACGTCAAATGCCACCCATTATTTACACTCAGTCCAAACGTTGTTTGCCGCTGAAGCTGGCCTAGCCAGTATTTTATACGGTATAGTTGTGGGCACCGGCAATACTGCTCCCGATATTACCGATTATCACCTGGAAACAATAATCTTGCATGATGCTGCTCCGCCCACTGCCAACAGGATGCAGTATTCAGCGATGACCTTTGGCGCTCCGTCCAGCGATGCTACTACTAGCCAGTTCACTTTGACCAGGAACTTTGCCAATGCCAGCGGTGGTGCCATAACTGTTAATGAAATCGGGCTATATGTAAAACACAATGTGTACACTACCAGCTATTACTTTATGACCATACGCGATGTTATTGCCGGGGGGATCGCTGTCCCCAATGGTCAAACCTTAACAGTAAATTACCGCCCGCAGGCAGTCGTGTAATAAGGAGAGAAAATACTATGAAAATGCTTCTAACTGTAAGACGCTTTGACAAGAACTGGAAGTTGTTAGAGACGAGGCAGCAGTTGTCCCGCTCCTGGACCCTCGGGTTGTTACAAATGCTCTACTGCTCCCATTATCAAATAGTTAATGGTGGGCCTGTGCCTTCTTATGCTGCGACAACCGTAGATAGACAAACGGCCAATATAGATTTGTTAGGGATAGCCGGCGAAGGTTACTACACGACCCATAACCGGATATGTGGCCCTGCGGGATTTAGCCCCATTGAATGGCCAGGAAAAGTAGCTGAGGCTGCTGGGTTAGTGGGTTGTGATATTGGCATCCAAGTCGGTAACGACAATACGGCTGTTACGCCTACTGATAGAAGGTTAGGCCATAGAATAGGCCATGGGAGAAGGGCAGCGGACGGTGGAGACGTTACATTTGAAACCTATATAGCCGGTGATAATGCCGACCTCCAGGTTTATGATACTCAATGGGGTGCCCAGGAGTTTGTGCCTCGAGTTGATTTCCGGTGCAGCTCTATTACCTTGAGAGTCTGGAAAAGCGGAGCTCCCCCGGCAGATTTAACTGTTGAAATACGAGGAGCTGGGGCTGATACAGACGCCGTTGCTCCTATCTGGCAACCTGGCGATACCGTATTAGCCACAACAACCATAGCAGTAGCGGATATAAGCGCTGTTACCCCAGGCGACATTGAAGTAGCTACTTTTGCCACGCCTGTTGATTTATATGCAGGACACAGGTATTTCATAGTATGCCATCAAATTGGAGGGGCAGCTGGTAACCGCTATAACTGGAGATACCAGAGCGGTGGTGCAACTTATGAAAGAGCCTGGCAGCCCGCCTCGACTCTTTTAGCCCGGCGACAGAATAGTGCTAACTCAGGAGCTACCTGGGGACAAACTACCCAGGATATGATGATGTTTACAGCTGTAGGTAGAAGCCAGGGAGAGTTTGAGCATGGCGGAACGTTAGTAGGTAATTTGGTGATAGCCGACCCCAACGCGAGTATGGATATAACCAAGTTCTTTGTAAATAATAGCGGTGGTGCCATAACCGTTAATGAAGTCGGGATTCAAAGTTTTAGCTGGCAGGCTGGTAATGGTGGCAATGGCAACCAAAGTCAACCCATTCTCATTGCCAGGGACGTAGTAGGTCCAGGCGTAGCAGTTGCCGATACCGAAATCCTATTAGTAACCTACACTCCTCAGATAACAGTATAAATAAAGGAGACCCATAGACATGTTTAACTTGTGGGCACAGATAGCAACGATAATTGCAATTTTAGGGGTTGGAATCACTGTAGGTAAGATAATGCAGAAAGTTGATAGCTTGGATAAGAAACTTAACAACGGTTATCAGTGTAAGTTTCATGCCGGGATAACCGAAAAGCTAGGGAATGTCGAGGGTCAATTGGCAGCTAAAAAGGACTAATAGAAGATGAACGTTTGGATCGTAGCCTTAGCAGCTTTCGGTGGCGGTATAGTTGTAGCACTTTTGGGGTACTTTGACTCGAAAGAGCACTTTGATAGGCGAAAGTTCGGAGCCTCTGTTATCAGGTCACTGATTGCCGGCGTAATCTGGGCAGCTACATATTCTATGTCCGACCTTCCCCGGGAGAAGATACTGCTATATGCCTTCCTCGGTGGCGCCGGCTTTGATGTACTAGGTAACAAGATAGCCAGCCAGTTGGGAAACGGGTCCTTCCCCTTTACTACCACTAAACCGAAAGACCAGATAACCACTCCAACCACTCCAACTCCTCCAACTGATACAGGAAGCTACACACCACCAGGAGGAAGCGCCGCATGAAAGATATAGTGGAAGTCGCTGAGAGAATCGGATATTGCAAGGCCAAGCTGGAGCTGGCAAGCGCTAATAAAGAGGCCACAGCTATCGTAATGTACGAACATGAAATTACGATTTTGGAATGGGTACTGGGTGTTAAATCGACCACGCAGCTAGTTACTGTTTTGGCAGCATAGGAAGAAACATGGCTACTGATACCATCATAGTTGGCATTGGCGACGCTGAACGAGGTTATTACACTATTACCCCGGGAGGGCATTTCGATCCTTATGGACCGAACTTTGCCATTCCTGTGAATGGCGTCAACGAGATGACATTTGTTATTACTCCTGATGATGGGTACGTCATCGGAGATATTATGGTAACTGGGATTATTCCAGGATACTACTCTTCAGGGTTTGGGTATCTTGTCAATTCCACTTATACATTTACTGGATTACAAGACCCGGACGCGCCTTTACAACAAGGCATTTTTGCTTACGCCGTCCCATATCCGATAACTCCGGCCACTGAAAAACCTTTTCCCTGGTGGTGGCTAGTGGTAGCAGGAGCAGCTGGAGCTATGGTTGGTGCCGCCATTAAGGAAAAAGAGAGAAGCCGTGGTTAAACTACAGCCCCTCGATATTTTAGTCTTTGAATTAACCAGCTCTCCATGGGACAAGATAGAGAAATGGGCGCTGGGCAATCCATACGGTCATGTGGGTATGTACCTGGGCGGGCAGTGGACTGAATTTTATGAAGCGGCTGCCAGAGGAGTACTCCTCACTCCTATACAAAATCAATTCGGCAGGAAATGCGTGGTTATGAGGCCCGACGCTGATTTTATTGGAGATAAGGCGGAACATATCCTGGCCAATGCCAGAGCCATTGCCGGCAACTACGACGCTTATTACGCATGGGGAGACATCGCATGGTTCGTATTACCAAAGATAATTTTAACCAAGCTCAATCTACCAATACCACTAAAGTACCATCGAGACAAGTTTATGATATGCAGTGAGGCATGCGCTGAAGTTTACTGGAGAGCGGGATTAGAGGTACTTCCTCAGGATTTGGTCCCCATGCCAGCAGACTTCATAATAGCACCAGGGCTAACAATTACATGGGAAGGCATCCTGGGTATAGAGAGTGAGGTCTAAAATGAAAGATAAAGAAAAAGCAGGAGTCGCCTTTGCCGTAGTAGGCTCTTTTATACTCGGCTGGATACTGCATCGGCAAAGGAACGCTGGCATTGTTCTTTCCAACCTGCAGATCAGTACCCCTGGCCCTGTTTTTAATGGCGCCGGCGTTTCGGCTTCCGCCTATGCCGGCGAAGAAGTCACTATTACCGCAGATGCTCAAAACACAAGCCAGGACTTGACACAGGCAGAAATAGTTTGCCAGGTAGGAGACACGGTACTAGCGCAAACAGTTATATTGGGGCCAAGCGGGATACAAACTCTATCGTGGAGTTACACAATGACGCCAACAGGTACCTTGGGGCAACATAACATTTCAGTTAGCGTGGGTCCATTGCGGGGTACCATAATGGAACGGTTCGCTGGTTAAGGAGGGGGTTGTGGGAGATAAGAAGGTGGCCATAGGTATAGGAGCGATCTTGACTGCCATAGGCATCGCTGTGGTGGCATCCAGGAGGGTTGAGGCGGCTCCACCACCAGGGGAAACAGCAGACCTGTACGGTCAGGTCACCGATGAGCAACATCAGCCCTTATCAAGTGTTGTAATAACCTTAAATGGGTATCAATCAAGCACAGACTCTAATGGGCTCTTTATTTTCAGTAATATTCCACCGGGAACCTATCCGATAACGTTCACCAAGCCAGGGTATGAAACTTTAACTCTGTGAGGAGGAGTATTTATGGTAGCTATAGTAGCAGGGCAAAACACTCTCAATGTAGCGATGCAACAAACAGCACCGCCTTCAGGATGGTGGAAGCCCACGCCGGCGGCTCCTATTCACTGGCAGTGGCAGATAGGCACAGACTTCAGCTATCCGTCACACGTTCTACCTAATGTCACCGTCTATGATATTGATGGATTCAGCACCTCAGCAGCGACCGTAGCCTCCCTCCACGCTTTGGGCTGCAAGGTCATTGCCTACTTCAGTTTCGGTACTTATGAGAACTGGCGGCCAGACGCCTCTAAGTTCACTGCCGCCGATAAAGGCAAAAGTAATGGTTGGCCTGGGGAAATCTGGATCGATATTAGAAGCGCTAACGTGAGAAACATCATGGCGGCTCGCATGGACATAGCAGTGTCAAAGGGTTTCGATGCCCTTGAGCCGGATAATATCGATGGTTACTCAAATAATACCGGCTTCCCTCTTACTGCAGCAGACCAGATTAACTTCAATACCTGGATCGCGCAGCAATGCCATGCTCGAGGTCTATCGGTCGGGTTGAAGAACGACGTGGACCAAATATCCCAGCTAGTATCGCAATTCGACTGGGTACTGAATGAGGAATGCAATCAGTACTCGGAATGCGGCAACCTTTCTTTGTTCGTCCAGGCAGGCAAGGCCGTCTTCCAATGTGAGTACAGTGGTAGTGGCTATTGCTCGGCTATGAATTCTGCCCATTTCAACTCAATGAAGAGAGACATGGACCTGACGGCCGGTGCATCCAAGAGGGTGCCGTGTATCCCGGATACGCAAAACACCTGGTAGGAGACGATTATGGCAAGTATTAGTGGAAAGGTGACAGACCAAAAAAATAACAGGGGCATGCAGGAAGTTAATATAATGCTCGCGGAGGGTATTGACGCCCGGCGAATGCACTATCATCAAAGCACCGGCCGTAATGGTAATTATGAGATTACTCATATAAACGCAGGCTCGCATAATATTATATTTAGTCAAGAAAATTATCAGGAGGTAAGTATGTCAATCGTAATCAATTCAGGACCCAATACCCTCAATATTCAGATGACGGCAGTGGTACCGCCGACCGGGACCTTAACCGGTGTTGTAACCGACTCCGCTACCGGAGCTCCGCTACAGGGTGTGAGTGTCACTATGGCTGGGACAACTGTTACCACAGCGGCCGATGGCAGCTACGGGTTTACCAACATTACTCCCGGCACATACACCATTACCTTCACCAAGAGCGGCTACACAACAGTAACCAAGTAGATTAAAAGGGGTTAAGGTGGATGAGCAGGCGATAAGAACCCACAAAGGTTCGTCTTGCATATATAAACCTGAGATACTCTGTCAGGAAGGGTACTGTTCCGAGTGTGCAATTTACTTGGAGCTGGAGGAGAAATGAACAGAAAAAATAAATTAGTACTGGGTGCAGGGATAGCCACAATTATAAGTGGTGCTATTTACATGGCAGCGCATAAAAAGGCCGAAGGTGGTGGTGGTGGCGGCGGAGGCGGAGCGCTTACCTTTTCAACGCCTGTAGGAACGCTCCAGCCCGCTACAGGAGTAGGCTATGGTTGGCACCTGGCTGAAATATCATGCACACTAACGAATCCCAGCTCATCATCTATAACCCGCCAAATCAAAGTAGTGTACGATCAATCCGGCTGGCGGGATGATCGGGTTTGGGAGTACGTCAAGGATGTTAATAATATCTGGTCACTAGCACTGAGTCCCAAAATCGTGGAGGTAACTATACCGGCGAGTGGAAGTCTTACAGTAACACAGCCAGGAGAGTTCATTATTCCGGGGGTCGATCCTTACTTATACGGTAGCCTGTGGAATCCCCCTGCATTTGGGCCATCATCATCTCACCAGTTCAAGCTGGTAGATGACCTGGGGAATGAATCCCCGATAATCACCTTAACGAGAACCGGGTAATAGAAACTTCACTAGAAGGGAGAGTATGTCAGGCAGGCATCTGTCACCGGAATTACAGCAGAAACGGGACAACGTAATCGTAGCTTTGAGGGATAAGCAGCAGCTTCCCTTTAAGTTAATTGCCGCACAGGTAAGGTTGTCAAAGGGACAGACGGAGAGCATCTACTACAAGATGCACAAGGAGGCGTTAATTGAAGATAACGTCAGGAGATAAGTCATTTGAATTCGATATCGAGGGTAATAGGGCTATAGTAAAGGTGAATATAGCCAAGTTTCGAGGGGTAATGAGTGTGGACGACCTACCTCCCCAGGTAAGCAATGTCAAGGACAAGATTCTCGATGTGGCCTGTCTGGTGGAAGCCATAGCGGGAGAGGTAAGAGCTAAACTGGAAGACAAAAAACCAGACGAGTAATTACCCTTGCCTTCTCTGGCGTTTCAGTATTTCTTCCATCAATTCGTCTTTCTCTATTAGACTGACTACCTGGCTTATAGTCATTTCCAGCACTGCAGCAAGTATTTTTAGAGTACCATTAACATTCTTAAAGGCCATGGCCAGCACTTCTTCGGGGCTGCAGGCACCCCTGGCTAAGAATATTATCCCGCCATTCTTCTCGTCTACACCGGTCATTATAAAACGCCGGCAGGTAATTTGCTCCTCTTCACTCAGATGAAGAATAACATGAAAATCGTTAAGCCCGTTACTACGCTCCATGTCCTCCATTTTTCTCTTCGATTCGTCAGGGTCTTTAGCTGTATCAAAGTTATGGAATCCTTCTATTTTTGACACTTTACTTCTCCTCCAGGAAACTCCTGCAATATTTTCCAGACTGGCCATTCCTTTTCTATGAGTGGTTTTAAGTTATCCTTAATGAAAACCGGAATGTCGCCAGCATTGTGGGCGGCTACTAATATATCTTGTATCCAGCTTATTTTCGGTGTTGTCTTGGCGCTGACCGGCGTACATTGCCCCAGTATTATCCAGGAGATACCAGCAGTACGCAGAGTCCATTCAGTATCAGCGACATTCATATCCCAGGAAAGCAAAGGCTCAAAGGAAATAAACTTGACCCTTGCCTGAGTGTCTTTTAAGCCTTCCCATGCGTTAGTGAACATGGAAGCATCAGTACAACTCACTCCCACCCAACAATTATCGTCAAACTCCCACCTCTTCAATCTCTGTGGTTGTTTGGTAAGAAATATAAACGTGCGCTGCGGGTATGACTTTACACCCTCGAATATCTCTTTCATACCCCAGGGGTCAATCCAGTCACCGAAGAGCTCCATAGTCGAGCCGACAAAATACTTATCCCCCGGCTTTCCCGGTAGCTTGTGCCACACTGTATTGTCGTAGGTAATGGCCGGATTCCACTTAAAACGTTTATACAGCCGGCGGGCGTAGCAGTAAGATTTACCTTGGGCATCCTTACAATCTACGGGGCATAAACCACGTACAGGGTTTATGGTATAGCCAGACTTACCTGTTGTTGGGTCTTTTAGCCATTCAATTTTAGTTTTCATAGATTACCCACCCCTAATCTCATTACCGACCGCCGCAGTTGCCAGCGGTAAAGGAATATCTGCCGGGCAATTCTCCGGCCCTCCGGACAGGAAGAAGCCAGGGCGAAGAGGTCTTTCCCCTCGGCCTTGGCCCCAAACTGCAACGGGTATATAAGGCAGGCAAAGGGCTTTTCATCTTGAGCCAGACAATGATTCAAATTATCCAAAAGAGTACATGGGTATTGCATATCTATAAAATCCGACCTCTCTCCGGGTTTGTAAACCGATTTAATGACCTGTGTATGATACTTCTTAAACAATACCATGTGCTCTTTAACAGAGAGGCTGACGCAGTTATTTGGGCCTCTCTTACAACAGTTGGCATCGCAGGCGTCACACTTTACCTGTGAGATAAGAGCTGTAATCATACTAAAGCCAATCTCACCGGACTGTACGTTCAACGGCAGCGGAATAACGCTATTTGTTTCCTGAGCTCCCTTCATAAGCTCGCTGAGCTCTTTCTTGAACTCGTCTTCTTCCAGCTCCCAATCAATCAGAAAATTGAAACTCATTTACTCCTCCTAATATCTTTGCAGTGATTTTACAAAGGCGTCACGCAATTAGTTGGCGACCGGCAACTAATTACTCGATTTAGCCTCAGATTTTGTCATTTTGGCACTAATAATATAAGCAGTTTTTAACAAACGATTTTACAGTACCCCACATTATGGGGTTTTGTCGTTTTTATTCTCATAGCGGCGCTTGATAGTAATATCCTTCCAGTATTCAGTGTAGAGCTTAAATACCAGGGCCGTGATAAGAATGCAGGCTAATACACATATAGCACAGATAATGGTTAGGACTATGACCAGTATTTCCATTTACTCCTCTACTCCTCCTAATATCAAATCTCCCAGATACATTATCAGCCAGGGGGGCTCTATAATACCTATGCCATTGTACTGCGAGATATCTTTACAATAGAGCAGCTGCCTAGTGAACTGCTCTCCGGTCGCTGGGTTAGTAAACCTTATCCAATAATCATAACTTATTGGCGGTCCCAAATACTCATATGTTACATTAGCCAATGCCTGGAAGCGGCTATCACTATTATCGATAAGCCGGATATCGAAGGGTTTCAAACCGTCCCTGCATTGCTCAAAGAAAGGCGATATTGTCTTGAAATCCAGTATTTTCATTGCTCCTCCTTAAAATTGTATTCCCAGCCGGGGATCAGGGCATCAACTCCTTGTCTCTTGACTGCCTGAAACCACTCCTCTCCGATAACAGTGATTTTTACGTCAGGGTAGTATTTGGCCATGCGTTTGAGCTTAGTGGCACTCTTTGGGTCCATATAACCTTTAATCTCCACAAACTCTACTGCCGGCGCTTGATTCAGCCCGGTTTGAATCCAGAGCTTGAAATCTGGGCAGTAAAAGCGAGTACCGCGCTTAACGGGAAACTCGAAAGTCTGGACCTCATACTCCCACTTAACGATATCACCACCCTGTGCAATTACCCAGTTCAGATATCGACAGTAATTGGCTTCCCAAAGCGACCTTACATAAATACCGATATCCTTCCGGAAACCGCCTTTAGCATGGGGGTTAATTACGTGGTAGCTCATAAACTCTTTTTTTGCCCCCCTTTAGTAAAAGGGCTTATGACTATAATTTCTTGTTCATGTCTCCTACTTGTTAGCCACTTAATAGTTTTCAATCGTCTGTATTACTTTTAATATGATTTTGGCAAGCTCTTTCTGATTCGCACCCGGGTAAGCTAAAAGATATGCCTCAATAATCTCAACCTCCATTTCATTATCCATGCCTACGCCCCTGTTTAAAAGCTCCATCGCAGCCTGGTCAAGCTGTCCCAATTTAGTCTGGATATCCGCGAGTATCTTTTCTATGTCGCTGGAAAGAGGGGAGCTTTCCCCTAAGACTACCCTAATCATAGGATTGAAATTCCAGCGATTCTTTATTCCCACCCACCCGGAATGTGATATTCCCCACTTCTCAATAGTCGCCTTATCGCCCATTGATTCGATATCAGCCTCAATGGCTTTCCGGTTGCTATCGTAGTAATTCATTAGTATGCGAGCTCCGCCCTTCTTATATACCGGCTTCGGCGGGATAGAATTGTTATTTTTTTCCTGTTCAATATGGTCCACTATGATTCCCTCCTTTTCGCTAAGCTCCTTAGCTCTCTCAATATGTTCTTTTGAAATGATACTTGCTAGATACTGGATAGCGCCACAGGCGCATGTTCCCTTGGCGATGCCTCTCTCAAAGAAAGTAAATTTGTATGTATGGTACATATTACCTCCTGCGGTAATCAGGGGAGGAATTGCATACTAATACAGAGATATCGGGATCAGAAAAGCGAGATAGAATGCGCTCGCTCTTTTTCTCAAGCTCCGCATAGTCCCGATTAGAAGTCATTACAGTTATACGCCGCTCACGGTACCGCTCATCGATAATCTGCTCAATCTTTGACAGCTCCCACTCTGTACCATACTCTACGCCAAAATCATCGAGTACAAGCGCAGGTATAGACACCATGGCTCGAACCTTAACCTCAGTGGTGTTATCCCCGATACTCTCTTTAAGCTGGCTCACCAGATTGGCTACAGTGAAAATGCGAGCATCGATATCCCTACCGTTCATTTCCGTCACAAGCGCCTCACATAAAAACGTCTTACCGTTGCCTACTACTCCATAGCAAAAGAGGAAGGGCTTATCCGACTCACCCTTAGCCAGGGCTTTAAAAGCGTGAAATGCTTCTTTGTTACCCTTCATCTGCTTAAAGGTATCGAAGCTAGGGAATTTTCTGCCCAGCCCCTTTTCTCTCAAGCTGTCAGGGGTTTTAATGAATCCCTTGCGTGATTCCTCAACACACCCCTTCCCTGGGCAGTGGATAACGTTATCATAACAAGTCATTCCCGTAACCGGGTCGCGGGGATGTAGCCAGCCAACGCCGTGGCATACCTCACAGTAGGGATTGGGTCCGTAGCCATGCTTACTTTTCCACCTTTGTGCAGTCTCCAAGCAAGTCCTGGTCACAAGGGTTGCTTGCGGCATATCTCTGCTTATATTGTCGTCTTCCTTCCTCTGGACTTGTGTATTGAGTTCCAAAGGACCTTCCTGATTGTTTTGATTCTCCAAATTTACCATCCTTCCTTAGAGGAAATATCCCGGTCCAGTTATTCACAATGCTCTGGTTGAGAATTTCCGTAACGTCCTGGCCGGATGCCCGTAGTGTATCCAGCTTTTTGATAATGAGGTCTACCGCCTTTGATGTTGGGGGAGCCCTCTTAAACTTTCTCATTTCTAAATAAGCGTCCCAGGTTTCTTTATTTAACCAATTTGGTAACTCCTTTTTGGTAGCGACTTTATGACCTCCAAATGTAACGGAATGTAACGACTTGGCCCCGTTACATGACACCTTTTTCAGGCACGACCTTGTAACGACCTTTTCCGTTACAGCCTCAACCTCTGAGTGTGGATGTAACGCCGTTACGCAATCTTTATCTAACTCTATATATATATCTTTAATATTCTTTTCTGGTTCTCTTTTCTTTACTTCTTCTGTAACGACTTTTCCCGTTACACTATGACGGCGGCGGTATTCCCTTACCCTTTCCTTTACCGCTTCAGCGCTATCAGATGGAGCCTTATCCTGTCGTGCTACAAAGTTGACTATGGTTAAACATTTGCCATTGCCATTCTCATTCCAGGAAAGACTCCCTTGCCCCTCCATCTTTGTCAGCATGGACTTAAATTGGCTTACTTCCTCGGGCTTACTGATATGGAGCGTATCGCACATTTCGTCAATTGATAGAGGGGTGTTGCCGCTGATAATCCTTCCCTCGGTGCTGCAGATGCGTCCGAGGGTTAGTAGCCCACACCACGCTCCTCGCTCTGCCAGTGAAAGGCGTATTATCTTTGTGTCACTGGCCCATTCAGTCCACAACTTGAGCCAGGGTTTTGCTCTTGCCATAGGAGCTCCTTTATAGATACGTCACGTTTAGCATGACTGATTCATTTGGTTTGGGGTGGCAGCAACCACACACAAACTCTCCAGACCCGCCCCAATAGCTGGGCTCTCTCCACCACCAATTATTACTCTCACAACACCAACATGGCCTGGTGGGTTTATCCATCAATTATTAGTCTCTGGAGGTAATTCTTTAGGAGCATAGGTTTCCATTAAGGTAAGGAAGCTCTGCCAAGCGGGAGTGTCAGCTATATCACTTCTCCCCCCAACCCCTAGCTCTTTATACATATCAGCCGGTTGCTTATGGGTTAGTTCCCAAAACTTCTTCTCCAGGTTGGGGTAGTCGGGGATATCAGATTCCTTGAATTTTTCCCATTCCTCTCTCGGCTTTACTTGCGCCTTACTAATGGCTCTTTTAGGGGCAGGACCGGCTACAGCTGGTCTACCGCCGGACCTGAGAAAGCGGTTCAGCATATTTGCCACGTAGCTGGAAGGTATACAGAGCCCAAAGGCGTTTCGCTGCGCCTTACTGAGCCCTTTTTGAAAGTAGAACGGGTCTGGCTCATAGCGCTCCCCGATGATTTCACCGCCTTCGCCGGTGACATTGATTTTCTGTTTCTTAGACTGGTGGCACCCGCCGAATACACTGAAATTCCTCTTGAGGTCGGTAACTCTTACCACTATCCTGACTGCATCCTCCCCCTCGATATCGGATATTACAGGCTGTGGGTCTACAACCAGGTTGCCATAGGATCGCGCTGTCTCCTTCGTCCCTATCCATGATAGTTTCATCTTGTCTACCATGCGCTTGGTTTTGGGGTCGCGTACTTTGGTAACGTAGTAATACTCGTCTATTGTTTCGCCGGCAAGTTCCTGCATGATTTGTCGCTCATCTCGCTGCTCTATGTCGCGTATTTGAGAAAGCAATGCACTGGTTATTTCATCCATAAATAATCCTCCTTATTTATTTAACCTTTACCGAAGAAGGGACTTACTGGTGGCTGTCCTTGCCCGGGTTGAACCTGTATCTTTACTGGCTGTTGCATCAGATTAACCTTAGTACAATACCAAGTGAAGCATTCAGCGCATATCTCGAAAGACATACAGAGAATAGGCATAACAGGCTTGATGGTGATTAGTTTAGTCTGTAGTACCTCTGTCATGGCTATTTGAACTTGCAAGCCATCAGGGTATGCCTTGGGGCCTATTCTTCCATCGCTCTTGAGTTCGTCAATATACTGGCGGCCGATACCTTCCTTGCATTTACATGTAGGACACTCCTCAGCTCCCTTAATGGGAAAAACCATGTATTGATTTTCAGTGTTATTTTCCACCATTCACTCCTTTTTTATTTTAAAGTACCGATTTGTCAATTTTAACCTGGGGAAGCGGTGTTTTATCCCGCAGTTTACATAAAACAATCAACCCGATGGGAGCCAGTAAGCCAAATAATCCCCAAGCGATATTCCGGTTTTTCAACTTACACCAGATATAGCATCCCCACAACACCAAAGCCATGCCCACTACCGCGAATAAAATTCTGGCATCGCTATTGAAAAGATTTCCGATATAGCTTAACACTACCCCAGCCCATATCAACCCTGTCCTTACTCCTTTTGTCATCGCATCCTCCTTCCTAAAATTTTACTTTCATGCAGCTCTTATAATGTTCCATAAACTTTTCTGGCGTAAATAATTGCTTACAGTTCTGGCAGATGACGCCGGCAGGTTGACACTTTAATAGATGCTCGGTCACTCGAGATTCCGGCATTACCGTATGACACTTACCACAGCACATTTCTAGCTCAGAAGGTAATTCGAGCTGCCTGAAGGGCTTATCAATGCCGGCAGCGACCGCCAGCCGATGCTCCCTGCTTCTTTTACCCATAACTTATCTCCTTTCCATATCTATCGACTTTTATAGTACGCATACTTTTTTCATTTAATATACTGGTAGCTCGACAGCCTTTGGTTTGGCACTTATACTCTATCTCCATACGAGTACCGAATCCTATGCAGACAAGACGACCGCCACATTTAGGACATCTCGGATTTTTATACATAATTGCCCCCTCAGATAGTTACTTGCTCCCTTGTAGATGGTCACCAGACGTTAGCCCTGGCCTTTTATCTCTTCTTGCGGGGCTAACTCCCTTCGCAACCGACCTACCTCTGTTTTAGGCACCAGTGTTCTGCCGACCATTCTTATCACAATCATCTTGCCGGACCTCACCCAGCGCCACGCCGTTGGGATGCTGATACCGATGGCGGCGGCGGCTTCATCCACACTATAAACATCATCGAGGTTAACGATAACTTCCGGCATTTCTATCAACTCCTTTTACCAGTACGATAGAGAGTCTATCATTAAATTTCCTACTTTGCAATGGCCTTCTTTTTCTTCCTTTCTTGCTTGGCTACTACCTTCTCGTCTGGCAATACGGGTACATCAATTACTTCCTGCAGCAGCTCCTCGAGTGACCGTTTCTCTTCTACCAGCCGGTCACTGATTTTCTTCCTGCCCAGGATATATAGTTTCTCTGCCTCGAGTGCCCTACTTACGTCTTCCAGTACCTTCTGAATGGATGTAGCCAGTGGGCTTTCTGCTGGCGGCTTGCTAGCTATAGCGATGGCCTCATTTAGTTCATTGAGCGCTGTTCGCAACGAGCCAGCGATCGCGCTACGACCCCAATACTTGCGCCTGGTTGTTTTTCTCATTGTCCTATCTCCTTATCTAGCCCACATGCCGAAGAAATACATTGACCCTGTGTAGATAACGACACACAGCATACCAATGAGCAATCCCCACTTTACCCAACCCCTCTGGTCGAAGTGAACAACGACCGCCATTATTATAGCTGCCACTATCCCGCGCCATAACATATTGCTACCAAAATGCTGCGCTATGGGCGATGGATTTCCCTCAATGAATTGTCCAGAGGCCAGACCGAGCTTAGTAATAAAGGCATCAAGTACGTTCAGACCGGCGAATAAAATGACCTCTATCATATTTTATCCCTCCTACAAAAATAACCCCCGGGAGTCGAGAAACACGGTGGTCACTCCGTAAAACTCAACTACCCAGGGGGGTAGGGCTCGGTGGGCTTCCTGCTGCTAGCTACCAAGAAAAACGGGTGCTTTTAGCCAGCAGAGCAGTTTTATCTCACCGTAGAGGCTCCCAGCCACGCCCAGCAACCTTAATTATACTACTTACGTCCAGCCCTTGTTAACTCCACAGCCTTAACTTCAACTATCCCCAGGGCAGCTCTCGCTTGTCTCACGATGCCATTAGCCGGCGCTACGGGTATGCCCACGTCTCTGGCGCTCCGGGGGTTATCACCCAGCGCGATTAAAGAAGCCCGGGTAAGAATGCCAATATCTTTCAGGACTCCTGTTACCTGGTCAATGTTGCGGTCTTTGACCTCTCCCAGCGTGGCTTTTACTTTTGCCATCATTGCGTCTATATCTCTATCCCCATAGAAATTAAGAGACGCAACTTTATCCATCAATGCGGCGAGCTGTGAAGCGCTCTTGCCCACCAGTTTACCGTCGTTTCTCTTGATGCTGTCCAGCACGTCGGTCACCGCATCGTAAATCTGGCTTCGTACTTGTCGTGCTACGTCGGAGATGAAAGAGTCAATGAGCTGCTCTTTCTTCTCTTTAGCCTGGCGTACCACATCGTCGTTCATTCTGCGAAGGAGCTGCAGCTTGTTCATGGCTGCCTCGTCTTTAACCTCTTGCTCGAGACGTATTGACTTGGCTTTAGCCATGTCCCTCTCAACTTCTGAGGGCAGCGGAATATAGGTAGCAGTGGTTTCGTAGTCGAATGATGCCTTAATGATGTCAGCGGAGGGTACCAGGCTGAGGACGTGGCCGACAAACTTCTCTATGAAATTCTCCTCGGTCGCCGAGGTCTTACCCAGTGCCTTTACTCGACGGTAGGCTACAATCGCCATGGCGCCGTACTCTTGTCTTAACTGGATTTTGATATTGTCATACTTCGAGTAAATCTCGTCGCGAAGCTCGTAATACTTCCGCTCGAATTCTTTATTGCCCTTCTTCCACTCCTCATACTTGGTGAAGGGAACAAAGCGCCCCCAGTGTGTTTCAAAGCTATTCCTGTCAAGCCAGTCCCGAGTCGAGGAGTCGAGATTATCCAGGAGGTCAACATAACTTACTTTTCTGCCGTTGATTTCCTTTGCCGGCAGTAGCTTTTTGTCACCCAATCGCATCAAGTGGGCATAAGTGTCATCCTCTATGTTTTTAGGGAGCCCAAGGTCTGATAAGTCAAGCCTCGCTCGACCTCTCCAGCGCCGGATGTGAAGCTCTACAATTACTCCCTGCTCCATCATTGTCAGCCACTTGGGATTGCCTACCCCTACATTATCCTCGCCCAAGATGCGGGCTATTTCCGCTCTCTTTTGGTCCAGTGTAGATTCAGTTACCACTTTTATCCTCCCTTATGCTTTAGCATTTGCATCCAGCCTCTTTCTTCAGGCGGTATGGGGGGCCCCATCTCGTTGTAATCAGCACAGGTTTGGCAAATCCTGCGTTCCAAAGGCTTCCCACTCATTAGTTGTTCGATATTTAACTTCCCTCCCTTACCAGTGCCAATCGCTTTACCCTTGGCACAATATATTTCCTTCCCATTAACCTTGGCATTACTGCATTGATACAGACTCCGAACTACCGATTCAGTCTTTTTCTTACTCACTTTTATTACTCTCCTTTGTTAAATTTCGGTACTTTTCCGGTATGAATTCGAGGTCGTCACAGTCCTCGATAGCTACCCTGGTCATCATTTCAATATTCTGAGTGCGAGCTCTTGTGAGCTTAAGGGCTTCAGTGATTGCTTTATCAGACTTCAGCCCCCTATCTTCCATCAACCCTTTAGCCTTGATAACTACCTTTTCAATCTCAGCTCCGGTCCAGCCCTCAGTGGAAGCGGAGTAACTCTTACCGGTCAGCTTAAAGGGAACCTTATACTTGGCACACATGACTCTAAAGATATCCAGTCTGGCTTTCTGGTCCGGCACCAGGAAGGGAATCTTGGCATCGAAGCGCCCAGGTCTTTTAAGCGCGGCGTCCATCAAGTCAGGCCGGTTAGTAGCGGCCAGAAACACGACTTGTCCTCGATGCCCGGTATCGCTCATAAACTCCATAAGGCGTTTGAAGACGCGATTCGATACCCCCGAGTCACCTGCCTCACCCCTCTGAAGCTGCTGGTCTATTTCGTCAATCAGGATAATTATGGGAGCCAGTGACTTAACGGCCTCTAGTGCCTTGTCTAAGTTTCTCTCGCTCTCGCCTACCCACTTACTGAATATCTTGGCCGGGTTTAAGACAGCCATGTTTAAGCCGCTTTCCTTGGCAACCGCCTCGGCCATAATAGTCTTACCGGTACCCGCAGGTCCAGTCATTAAAACGCCCATTGGTACACGGCCATAATTGCCTATCTTGACCGGGTTAATTACATTGCGGTAGAAGAATTCCTTGACGTTATCAAGTCCACCCACAGCATCGAAGCCGTACCGTGGCTCCATCATTTCCAGCACGTCCCCAAACTCACTCTTCATAATATCGCGCTTACGCTCTCTGATTAACTCCCAAGTTAATCTACCTTCCTGTTTGGCTCGAAGAAAGATATCCTCGATGTGCACCAGAGACAGACCTGCAGTAGCCCTGGCAATATCACTATTTGATAATTCAGTGGTACCTACCATGAACTGTGGCTGCTTATCCACAAAGGATTTTCGCTCCTCGATGTTGGGTATGGGTATTCTTATAGCCTCATACTTAGAACTGGCAGCCCTTACTGCCTGGTGGATATCTGAGACGTTATTGGTGATAAGAAAGATAGGATTGCCGGCAGCGACTATACCCGGGTCCCTGGCCCAGCTCTCGATGGTCACTAAAGCATCCCTGTCCTCTGGTATCATCATTGCCATATCGGCAGCCGGCACTAAAGACTCGGCGTATTCTATAATTACCACCGAGGCTTTGCCTCCCTCTATTTGTTTCCTTAGAAGTTTCTCCAGCACCGGTAGCGCCTCTTTAGGTGACTTTGGTATAACAAGGTCACCGGTGATAGGGTCTGGCTGTAAGCCGGTATACTCAATGAATGTCTTTCTCATTGTCTCGAGGGGGAAGGTTATTCCCTTTGCCCTGTTATAGATAGCTATAACCTTGTAAGCGGAAAGGGCTTGTGACAGGTAGCTGATAAGATTAACCCCCGGCTCCACATAGTCGGAAATATTTAGATGAAGTAGAAAACCAATCGCTACCCCGCTTACATATTTTTGCTTCCATTCATCAAACCATGCTGGCATGTTTCCTCCTTAAAAGATATCTTTATTCAGTCTCCGGGCAGCCAGGTAGCCGACCGCTGCGGCAATAAAGGCGACTTTCCCTTCTTCACCGAAGCGCTCAGTCGCCCACTCAAACAGCGCCATGCGAATCTTGGGGGTGACTTCCCATACTTTAGGTAAGTCCTTATAAGCCTTGCAAAGCGCAGTATAAAGCTCTTTGTCAGGAACGCTCTCCCGATCGGCTATAGCGGTCAAGAGAATCTTTTCTTCATCAGACAGTGGCTCCCTTTGTTCCATCAGTGTCCTACTCTCTGCTGTGGCGCTGTTGGCTGATGAATATGTGTCTCAGGTTGGTCCACCTTCTCAAACTTCACTCCCTTGACTGATAATAGCACTATGATTGATTTTAGCTGGGTAACTCCTAAGTCCCACTCGGCTTGCGACCGCAGTGTTAGGGTATTACCCTCCAGTGTGGCATTGACCATGGGTGACATGATTATTTTATCCCCGACTACTTTCCATCCCATTTCTTTGGCTATCTTTTTTATATCAGCAATGTTTTGCGCTGATAAAGTAGTACGCATTACTACCCGCGAATTGCATGACATGTTTTCCCTCCTATATAGCTAATCGTTTAACTCTCTCAAAATGTGACAGGCTTAAAAGTATATAAAGGTGTCTAAAAGTTAGGCACTTCATTACCTCTGCCCATCACTATCCAATCTTCCCATTAAGTCTCATTGTCTCTGCTATTATTAGCTCCAGCCGCCAGTGGTGAATCAGGTATAAGTGAAGTCCGTATCGGGCCACCACTGGCAAGTCACCTAAGTCGAAACTACGGCCGCAGACCGGGCACACATACATTTAGGCGTCTTCGTCGAATATACCCGGGAAATATTCCTCTGCTAACTCCATTTCTTCGTGGCCAAGCCCATCGTAGCCAGACTTGCCAGATTTCCGTAGCAACATTTGTTTTGCCTCATCGTCTGTAATCAGGTTGTAACTAGACATCACGCCCTCCCACATCGACCAGGTATAGGTGTAGAAGTAGGCTTTCCCGGACCGCGCCTTATGGGCGTAGATGTCAGTGCCGCTTGTGTAGGATGTCCCTGTATTAGGTGGGTTGCGCGGTGCACCGAACAGACACACATCCGTATTCACGTCGATAGCAACCTTTTTCTCCTCGGGAGTCATCAAAATATGTTTCACTTTGGCCCTCCGTTTTGCTGTGCCTGCCTTACGGTCAGGTCTTACAAGCTAAACTTTTTAACTCGGTTTGTAACCTGGATTCTTAGCCTTTTTCTTTGCCAGCCGTCTCATGGCTATTTCAAGCCCGCGATGGTCCACAAACAGCCAGCAGCAGCAATGCCCATCCTTTTGTATTTCCCCCTGGGCTTCCGGGCATGGGCAATACTCGCGCTCAGCCTTACAGGCGCAGTGTTTGACTGTTCTCTGGCGCTTGAGAAAATTAGCCAGGTGCTTCTCCGGATTTATTGTCACCCCTAACTTAGTGGCAAAGGTTTTCACTGCCTCGAGCATTTCTTTCTCACTGCATTCGGCTATCTTTTTCATAGCTAATTCCCGTTGACTAGCTCAAGATAGACTATGTTGGCCTTGCCCTTGTTGTACTGTTGATAATCTCTTTCAAATTGTTCTGGCTCATTTTGCCGATAAAGCGTTCCTTGATGTTTGCCCCATTTTAGATTACGGCCAGCCCAATAAAGATTAGTTAACTCGGCATTTATCCTTCTCTCATATTCTTTACGAGTCATCATTCTATATATCCTCCTTATACCTTTCTACTTCATCCACGATTGAGTCAGGTTGCTCATCTGCCATAGCGCCACATATCGGACAACTCTTTTGCGTCTTTGGGTGAATGTAATTATACTCACATTCGCAGTCCCAATATTCCTCAGTTGTATCTATCATGGCCCCCCCTTTTTAAATTATTTTGGCTTGTAAGAATTTCTTGATATCCTTTGTCCTTGGAGAACCGTGGTCCAAGTTTACTACCTGTTCCAACATTCCCTCGGCAATTCTCAGGTTACCGGAAGCCATGCCGGCAATGAAGCGCACAGCCTCATTAGTGACGCCCAGCCGCTCCCGTTTAACTATTATCTGTAATTTAGCCAGGGTAGCCTTTTCATTGATGGCCTGAAACTCGAAGAGCTGACACCGGCTCCGCACTGTCTCAGGTATGGCACTTAGTTTAGTAGTGCATAGGATTATTATCAAGTATGGCGGTGGCTCTTCGAGAGTCTTGAGTAACCCGTTCCATGCGGCACTCGATAACTCATGCACTTCATCAAGAATCCAGACTTTATGGGCGCCGCCCAGGGGGCCGAAGTTGGCTTTATAGACCAACTCTTTTACTTCCTCTATCCCCCGCAATAGCCTGGCTGAATCAATCTCGGTAATATCCCAGTTACTTCCGGCCAGGGCATTGGCCATGATTCTGGCGCAAGTGGTCTTACCAGTACCGGAGGGACCGGCAAACAGATATGAGTTAGCCACTTTCCGGCGTTTGACCTGGTTAGCCAGAATATAGGTTATTGAATCCTGACCGACTACATCCTTGAAATGCACTGGCCTGTACTTCTGATAATAGCTCACAACGCTCACCCCTTTTAATTTACGTTATAGGACACCCATTCAGTCCAGTAGATAATGTCACTTGTAAAATAATCCTCGTAATATTGCATTTCCTTGAGACAATCCCTCTCAACAATGGTATCGGAGACAAATTCTTTTTTGGGCATATTTCACCCCCTATATAGCTAATCGTTTGAGAGGCAAAAAGTGTGACAGGCTCACTTTACCTCCACGATTCGGCGGAGAGGTCGAGTATATCTGTCGTGCCTTATAGCAGTCTTATTTGGTGCCCAATACTTTTGAATATGCCCATAGGTGAATTCGACATAATACTGCCGGCAGTAGTCACTAAAGTCGAACATCCACCCGCCCAGGGGGATTCCTGACCTGCTGAATATATTCCGGCTTATGTCGGCAAATATGTTGTCCTTCTCTTCCTGAGTAAGCGCTTCTCCATTGTTGAGCTTGAGGCGCATCCGGTAAGGGAAAGAGTCCTTTAGAGTATCCAACTCTTGGACATCCCATTGCACAAACTTCCAAGCATTATCCATAACTCACCCCTTAACTTAAAATATTGGCAACTGTTACCCCTATGTAAATAAATTCCAGAGCTATTATGACCAGTAGGCTGACAACCAGATAGAATTCACGCTTGCTCATGTCTTGCACTTCCTGTGGTTGATGCAACACAGGCCGGTGACCTCTTCTTCATGCGCTATGTCTCCGTCTTCCCAGCGCTCCAGATTCATCATTATATCTTCGGTCGAAATATCCTCTTGCTCGTTGGCCTGAGATAGAGCCTCTTGCTCAGTATCAGCCTCAATCTCCATTGTCTCGAATGTCGAGTAATACTTATGAACTACGTACTTCATCATTCACCCCCAAATGTTCTAAACCTCGCTCTAGCTCTGGCTCATCCTTATCGTTTATTACCCACAAACAGCTCTTGCCGTAGTCAGTATCTCCGACCTCATCAACGTAGAAGTCCTGTACCTCATCGGCAAATTCCACTTGTGCGTAGCTAAAGAGCTGGTTCATATCCATAGCGTTAGCCCTCTTTACAGCTTCCGCTTGGCTCTCGGCGTCCTCGATTAGAACTGTGCGCCGACATACGGCGTAGATACGGACAAGGTATTTCATTATTCGCCCCCTTATTTGAGTTCTGTCACGCATTCAGATAGTAGCTTGGCAAGTTTAGCCATTTCAGTAAACTCAAGGTCTATGTATATTGCCGGCTCTCCATCCGTCCGTCTACTCCAGATAGACAACATTAGCTTTCCGCTGGTAGTCTTAAAGCAGTCGGCGGTACGTGGAGTAAATACCCCATTACGGCCTCTAGCCTCGCCTGATTCTCCCTTGAATTTAATCTCCTTCATCCGGCTCCTCCTTCCGTTTACATACGTCCTGAATGTAGCAGAGCAAAGTATCCCAGCAGATGCCGTAATTGGCATCCCTGTGTCGGTCTACGTCTTCCAGAATCGCCTCTGCCTGTTCTTTGGTGCAGATATAGCCATCTTCATCGGCCTTCTGGAGAATATCTTCCACCTGCCAGATGTCATAGGCGATTATGTCCTCATCGTTATATCCCTTGAGATGTTCTTTTAGCTCTTTTACGCTTGGCATGATTCTACCCCCTTCTTTAATTCGGTTAGAGGCTCCCTGTCTAATTCAGCCCGCCTCTCGTTGACCTCTTCGAGAGTCAGATAATCCTCAGATGTCCAGTAGTGGAAGCCACATTCGAGGCACTCTCCGCTATTGGTATCAAACGGCTTCCAGTCGGAGTAACAGTCCATGTCAGCTCCGCAGTTTGGGCAAGTGCCATTATACCCACATCCACTCATTCTTCTTCCTCCTCGTCACGTTTCCTGAAACTGATTGACTGAACGGCCTCGTATCCCCTGCGCTCCAGCTCACCACGCACAGCATCAAAGCGGAGGAGGTCGTGTGTGCCAAAGCACTCAACCACGTTTATCATCTGGTCGAGGCCAGTCGCTTCCTGAATCAAGTCTTGGTCAGATTTACCCTTGAAATAGTCAGCCCATGTTTGTTTTTTCATATCTCCCCCTCTTCTTCTGGTAATACTTCCTCTACATCAACGAGTTTGTAGTAATCCCACCAGCTCCTACAACACTTTCGGCAAGTGATTTTCTGTGCGGCTAACTCTCCGTCCCATTCCAGTGCGTCAATCTCACGGACTCCGCAGAAAGGACACTCGTATGGAGACTGGAGGTACTTTGCTCTTTGCTCATCAGTTAATGCCATATTCCCCCCTTTACTAAAGACTCCGCTACTAGCGGCCAGCTCCTCCTGACCGCTAGTTACCGAGCGTTTAGCCATCGGTGAAGCAGTTGGTATACTTGATTGCCTTAACATCTATTACCCACCCGCAGTTTTGGCAAGCATCATTACAGTAAGCTATTTCAGTGGAGATGTTTGAGCCACACTCAGGACAACGTGAGATAAGCTCTTCACAGGACTTTACGCAGTCTTCCAGCTCCAGCTCCGTGACATAGCGCCACTTATGACCGAGATGCCCAGCTTCATAGATGTCGTGGTCATACTTCCAGAAATCCTCGAATTGTTTGCAATCCTCGCAGTAGATATAATCGGCCTTGGTCTTACCATGCAGGTCTACTTTTGTTGGCATAGATATACCTCCTCGGATAGTGCGTTCCATGCGCCCTGTAAGTCGTCGATTGCTCTCTGAATTGCCCGCATAGCTTCAGCTAGCTGTGCATAGTCAAGGGCATCAGCGTCATAGGTTTCCGCTATCTCTATGGCCAGAAACCACTCCAGCGTGTCCCCTGTGTGCCATTCGACAGGCAATCCTGTCGTTGGATTGAAATAGTCGCCTTCACCCATGCTCTCACCATGAGCGTAGCCTTTAATGGCTATTCGCTGTAATTTTACTAACTTCAACTTTCACCCCCTTTCCCAGCTCCAGCTTGGCTCCGATTCTATCCGCCCATTCACAGAGCTTGAGGTACTCCGAGTAACCGATTGCACACTTTATTCTTTTAGCCATATCTCCCCCCTTCTAGTAGAATATGAAATCGTTATTAACGAATTCCCAGTCGTGAACTTCGCACCATCCGCAGTAGGGCTTCTCTGAGTCCCCGCAATTGTCGTCTTTAATATATCCTTTGAGCGTAGGACTCCAGCGCCATGTAATAAATGTACGTTGGTTCTCCTTGACCTCATTGAGAGGTTTCCCACAGTAGACACACTTTGGCTGTCTCCCTTCTTTTTGAGCCAGCGTGAATTCCTGAGCCTGTTCGCCGCCCTCATTGACGAAGATGATATTCCCCTTGGAGTCTTTTTCCCGAAGTACCATAGTCCACCCCCTTTATAAAATTACTCTATGATGATTCACGGGCTTACCCGTACATCGTGTATAGCTTATCTCGGAACATTTACCACCGAGGCGATGGGTGCAATAATCCACACCGTTGCCAACATACGGGCATCTTACTTGACGGACTTCCACCGTCTTTTTCTTGCGGAATATATTCATATTCCCCCCTCAGAGCTAACAGCTCCACGTCTACGGGCAAGGGGTATCCTTACCCGCAGGTTATCGAGCTTTTAGCCTGCTATCTCGACAGCGCCGACTATCTGGTACTTTTTGCCAGTGGCGGGATTGATAGCCTTGCCGAAGAAGCCACCCTTCCCTGAAGAGAATGTTTTGGCGTAAGCAGCGGTAATAACGAGCTGGGTAACATCATACTTCGCCGCTTTGGGCTTATCGCCCTTGACCTCAGTTACCTTTGACTTTGTGACCATTAGACTTTCCCCCTTTATCGTTTTTTACTATCTTGACTGGCTCTTTAACCAGTAGATGCCCACCGAGATGGAGACATATACCCTTGAAGCGCTTGACTTGCTCCCTCGTATAGCCGTCGAGCCACGTATTGAGGTCGAGTGTCCTGCCTTTAGGGAGCTTCTCCGCTGACTTTTGGGAGAGCTTAGTTGTGAATGTGTCCCCACGATTGTAACAGGCGACAACTATTCCCCTGTACGTGAAGAACTTCTCAGGCTGTGGCTCTCGATGAGAGCCTTCACGCCTGATAGCGTCAATTTTGCCAGTGCAATTATGGCAGTAACCAGTCTCAGGTATAGCTGGCCGCTTGTCGCAGATAATACAATGATATGTTCTTGTTTTCGTTACCACGGTTCACCCCCTTATGTTATAATATAAGTGATTATCAGTGTGAGGAATTAAATGACACATTGGTCAAAGTCTGATAAAAGAACAACGGTAATACAGCAAAGATTACAGACGTGTCGCCAGCGTGGAGTGTTCGATAAGTTCAGTCAGGAGCGTGTTGGTGAAGCTAACCCTAACTGGAAAGGCGACCATATTAAGCATGACTCTGGACGTGCAAGGGCAAGGCGACAATTTATCGAATTACAGCCTTGTAGATATTGTGGTAGTCTAAAAACAGAGCACCACCATAAAGATAGTGACGAATTTAACAATGTGGCTGATAACCTCGAATGGGTATGCCGCCGATGCCACATGAGGCTTGATGGTCGAATTCATAACTTACGCCATCAATGACACCCCCCTTAATTTTATTCAGGCAGTCACTACACACTAAGAGCTTGACACGCCTATTTTGGAGGCGCTCATAGTCCTTAGTTTCCGCCCGCTTAGTACCGCAGGCTTGACACAGTTTTTGCCCATAGTACATAGCGCACCCCCTTCCACTTATAGACTCATTACTGAGGCCAAGCCGAAACTCAGCCTCAGTCTATCAGGCTAGAAGTTAAGAAAAACCTAATACTCCCTTCAGTCAAGAGGGAGTCTGTCTTGAAAGTTAGATGATATACATGATGTCACAGGAAAGTGAAATTGTCGGAAGCTCTTTCCGTGACTTTTGCGGAAAGACCCCTGAGCCGGTTAGAGCCGTGGTGACTTGCTACCTGTCACTGTCTACCTGCCATTAGTCATACTCCGATATTTCCCATAGAGCCTCTTACAAAGGATATGAGCAGAGCATGGCTTGACCTGATAGACCGCGCTCTCAACCTCTTGATGATGGGAGATGCCATCACAGCCGTACTCAGGCTTGAGCCTCGTAGGCGGATTACCGCCATCTTTGCCTTATTTAACGCCGCAGGCGTAGGCGTCCCTTCAAAGCTGTGGATAGCTTGCCAAGATTTAGGACTCAGCACTTCCCCGTATGGTTTTAGGTGGTTACGGCCATCCTTGCAACATGGAGCTAGTCTCCCCGCCACAGTTCCCACGTAGGAGGACGAAGTGCAAGATGTCCCCTGTGACCAGGGCGCTGTGCCAGACTCCGAGCGTTGAGTTAGCATGAGTGCTTACGACTCCCACGTTTAGTCAGCCCCAAGAGCTAACAGGCATGGGCATAAGCTCGTTTTCCTCTATTCCCGTTATCGAGCCTATTGCTAAGAGTGATTTTTGTCACTCTATCAAGCTAATCGAACGAGCCTTCAAAAATGTGACAAGCTCAATTCGCTTGATAGAATGACAAGCCGCTATTCAAATTCGCTGTATACTAAGCTAATCGTATGAGCGTTAAACTTTGTGACAAGCTCAATAACAGGCATAAAAAAGCTGGTTAGTAAATTGCCCTACTAACCAGCTAATCGAGTGACAGCGTGATAATGTGACTATTATGCCTGCATTGACTCTAGCACCATAGGATTATTTTTAATCCAGCGACATAATACTTGCCTGTCATTAGCGTTTAGAGCTTGGCCTAACATACGCTTGACGCCTATTGATTTAATGTTTTTGGGTATTATGTCGAGTATGCGTTGTGCGTCAAGTTTAGCGCAAATTTTAGACTCGAATTCCATCTCTCCGACTAGCAATTCTGATAATTCAGCGCTGGCTGATTCAGGCTCATTATCAGCCTGCTTTACTGGTGCATCAAGCCTTGCCATGTGAGAGCGTGTTGTATATTTTCTCCACCAGTCTACCCAATCGCATTTTGCCATCGCATAACTTAGTCTTTCGTCGGGTGTCGTTTTTGTTAGCAGTGTTGAGACTAACTCTTGGAATAAGTCTTGACGTTCTTCTGATGGAGCTTTACTAGCAAAAATATATGCGCTCCGAATTGCTATACGCTGATTAGCTGACAGGTATTTAATTTGGTGTAAGTATGATTCCGTTGTTTCCGCCATATCAACCTTGCATGATTCTGGTATATGTCTGGCAAACATTAAAGCTATGTCCCGTAAACTGACCTTGATTTTTCCATTGGCTTGAATCTGTTCCGTTTTCATTTTGTGACCATCCTTTAGTTTTTTAGTCGCTGGAATTCCAGCGCCATAAAAACAATATCACCGATTAGAGCACTTGTCAATAGTACTCTAATACTATCTATCCGTATACGGAATATGAGGCTAAAATGGCTGTGTGGGTAAAATTATGTCACATTTTAGGGGTAAAATATTTTAGCTTTGAATAGCTTCGAAACAATAATAAAATGAGCCTATATGGTGCTAATTGATTCTAAGTGATGCTAACAGAGGCGGGGAGAGGGGAGAGGGAGCCTCTCCCCTCGGATGGCTACTTGCTGGCTGGCCGGATATCTTCCTGGAAGTGGGTATGTGTCTTTGAGTGCTCCTCGCAGTACCAGACTCTACACCTTCCGCAATACTGCCGGGGGCTCCCCTGGCAGGAGAGGACTCCGCAGACCTCAGCTCGCTTGGCCCTCTCCGCCCATGTGGCTTCTTCACCGGCGCCGCCTACTTTAAATACTGGCATGGCTTTCCTCCTTTCGATACAGGATTAGCTCCTGTCTCAGCTCCTTTAACTCTTCCTGCTGCTGGGCTACGGTCCTTTGGTTTTGCGCCAGGTCCCGGGCCAGTCGGCATAAAGTACCGCTTTGCTGATAGGACATCCGTAGTATATACTTGAACGATATTCCCTCACAGGACAGTGGCTTCGGGCGCCGGTAGGATTTCAGGTCGGCCAGGTAGCCATCGGTCGCCCAGATGCCGGCATAGGGGTAGATATCGTCACAGATTAGCTTGGCATCATTGCCCAGGTTAATGGGTACCGCGAAGTAGAAGAAGTGGGTCGGATAAGGTCCCGGCTCGATAATCCGGGTATTGCCGAAGTAATGCTCCTCGCGCTTCTTATATTCCAGGCCGGCCATCTTCCGGAAGGACTGATGTTTCATCTTTTCTGCGTCTCTCTTTAGGTCGGCAAGGCTTAGTTTAACTTCGACCTCGATGAGCAGCCTTTCCTCAGTAATGACCAGGACATCGGCCAGCTCATCCCCATACCCTAACCGGCTGGAAGCCTCGAAGGCTATGACCGGGCACTGTTTGTTATAGCGGTAATACTGGGCAATATTGGCCTTTATCTCGTCGCTGTTCATTATGATTCAAGCGCCTCGTCTAAAAGCTGCTCAATTTTTTTCTTGGGGTCGGTATAAATACCTGGTCCTATTACACAGGCCGTAACTATTAGCCAGGTTGCCAGGTTGAAGGCATCATCCTTCGATATTGTTGGCGGCAACGGGCAGGAAAAGGTAATCTTATCCCCCATGACTCCTACTTGAAATTTGTTCATAACTCCTCCTTTTTCATCCATCCTTTATCGATAAAGGTCTGTATAGCAGTGAGTAGACGCTGTTTGACTATCTCTGCCACTTCTGGCTCGGTGTCAGGGGTGAGCTCGCCAATAACTGCGAGACTCCCCCTGCCGCTGGCCTCCTTGATAGTACCAAATCGTTGCTGGGGCGGGTAAGCAGCGGCGCGCTCCCAATATTTGGAGCCATGCGATATTCCACAACAAGGGCACACAACCTCTCTTATCTCCGACCAGTATTTACTCGGGGCCTTAGTGACAACGGGCCTGGTTGCTTCAGTGGTCTTTTGTTTGAGTCGTTGGCTACGCGGTTCTTTTGGCATTTAGTTATCCTTCCCTTGTAGTTTTCTATATTAAGCGATATATGCCCCTGCGGGGCTAGCTACGAAACCGCCAATTGCTATTTGGTCGCTCCCGAGGAGAATTCCACCATCAGCTTTAAGTGTAACTGACATAATCTGACCATATCTGTAAATTATCGGCTCGGAGAGCAAGCCTACCAGACAGAGCCTCCGGGCATTCTTTAGAAGTAAGTTTTGAAACGGCCTATCTCCCTTTGCCCTTCTTATTACGGGCAGAATAACTTTCAATCCATCAAGGCTGTAAAAACCACGCATAGGCCCAAAGCTACAACCGCTACGGAATTGGATTATGGAAGTTATAGGCTCTATGGATAAAAGCATTACCTCCGTGATGGCATAGATATACCCGGGGGGTATTTCTTTAGTAAACCACGCCGTTGTCTCATAGCTGAGATTCGGTGTTCTCCATGAAGATAATCCTAAGTCCTCATATGTCAAACCAGTAATATCAAGATGTTTAGGGTCATCTACTATACGTAACCGTTTTGCCTCGTCAACTATTTGCTTAATGGTGTCTAAGCGATACTGATTCGCTTGACCATTCATCATTAAATGCTTGGGTATCAAATAACTCGTAGACAATTTATTTACTCCTTTATCTTTCTATTTTACCTTTCTATCCGACCAGTACCGCCACACAGGTCACATCTACTGGTCCATGGGTCAGTCTTTGATATGTTCCACCACGTCGGAATGCCAGGATGATAAATCTTGCCGTCTCCCTTGCACCGGGGGCACCGCCTACCTTTTCTCGTTTTTGCAGTCTTCATTCCCAAAACCTCAAAAAAGGATGATTCTTGAATATCTCCTGGTCAACTATCTCGTCAGCACCCTCCATGACAGCATACGAGTCTTCGTCGCCGCCCACAATCTGGAAGGCTGTGCTGTAGCGAGAAGTCATGTTGCTGCCGGACCGCTTCCACCTGTAGAAAGCCTCAATAGTGTTGTCCGCGATATGAGCCTGGCGGGCCACCATAATACATGCTCTTCTAATCGCGTGCCAGCCAACATCTCCCCCCACCTTTACCTCGGCCATCTCTAATATCTGGTGGAAGATAAGGTTAATCATCGAAGAACTGAAGCGTCTGTCGAAGCCCCATTCTTTCAGGTAGGGTAATATAGATTCAGGAATCATGTGATACCGCTCCCTGCCATGTTTCTCTGTCTCGATGAATATAAGTTTATGGGTAAAATCAAGGGACTCCGCTGTGATACTCTGCAGCTCCCCCTGCCGTAGTCCGTACACTGTTGACAGCGCCAGGAGGGCCTTCTGATAAGGAGTAGCTACCCTTGCATTACGCATGACATCGACCATGGTATGAATCGACGTTGGTGCCAGTGTGGGAGCCCATACGTGTCTCTCTCTGATTACCGGAGCATCATTTCTCCGGAACGGCCAGTCCATTTTATTCCGGATAAAAAGACTCCGGAGTATGCGGAAATCTTTAGCCAGGCTACCATCGGCGTAGCCCTTGTGTTTTAGCAGGTCCATCCATTTACGGACATTCTCTGCGGACATTTCTCTGTCTCCAAGCCAATCGAGGAAAGCCCTGGCTCTCGCCGTTTGCCCGGCGCGGCTCTTATCCGGCAGTGACAGCTCGTAAACTGTTAGTAGTTTATTTTGCTTTGACAATGTTCACCGTCTCCTTTCTCATCTTTATGAGAATATAAGATATAACCCCGATGTCTATCCCTAACATCCTACTTAAACGGCTCGGACCGAAACCGGTTTCAAGATGTTTCTCCCATATTGCCTTGTAGTCATGCTTACGGCGGGAACTGCCGTTAGTATTCTCTGGATGAACTGCAAAACCATAATGTTTCCCAGCCCATCTACCAAAGCAAGTGTTGTTACAGAAAAAAATTTTCTGGCCATGGGTTAATTTGTTAATAACCTTTCTTTCACTCCATTCAGTTATCTTACCGCACTCATCACAAGCAACGGGGATTAAGTGGCGATGCCTGCAGCCTGCCTTTGTCATATTTTTACCGCAGATAGGACACGTTGGCAGTTTTGGATATTTTAAGGGAAGGTTGTATTTGGCTCGTATGATGTCAGGGTCCTCGCCGAAAACTGCTGCTAACAAGTCTGCTGCCCCACAGGGCGATTTTACATTATTATTCATGTTTGATTCGTCTCATTTCTCCAAATTTACCTTGCTTCCAATTTCTGCCCAGGCCGCCTATGATAATAGACCAGCCATCATAGGGTAAATATATCCTCTTCACGTAGCGTGAGGCTATATCACGATCCGCTGGAATCTCCCAGGCTACCTCTCCGTTGGTTAACCAGACTGAATCGTACCATTTAAACATTCGGCCTCCCTAATGGATGATACAGATGTACTATCGCATAAAGATACACAAAAGTCAATGCTTATAAAAAATAGGCGATTTTGAGGCTAAGTGGACTAGCTTTTGACGTTTAACAACAACAAGAAGTCCACAAATAAAGAAAGCCCCAGGAGGAGTAAGCCTGGGGCTTGACTAAGGAGGATATATGAAGAATATAAGCGGGCAACTTATATATACACCATTGTTGCCACGGTAGTCAAGGGGGGGCAACAAATATTATTTACTGAAATTATGCCACTATTGGGATATCTCAGGCTCATCGCCGGGGCAAACTATCTGGATATCCTGGGTACCTTCCTCAACCATTATCTTACATTTCTGGCCCTCTTTATAGGCTGAGGGAACGGCACCATCGCCCTTAGCAAGGACTGCAGCGGTAAAGTCAGCGAAGCCCTCATCGGTCTCAATGTCCACTATCTGCACATCATTACCGAGCTTCGCTACTCTCTCTCTGATTTCCTTACATGGTCCGCAATGCTCGGATACATAGACCTTAATCATTTAGTAACATCCTTGTGCTGCCGGTAAAATTCAGGGATGCAGTTCTTCATTTTATCCAGTAACTCAGCTTTAGTGATACCCTTCTTGATCCCACAGTGCTCAGCGGCTTCTTTGAATAGCTTTTGCTGGGGTGTCTGCTCATACTCCCGAGGGGCTTGATGTACGATTAGACCGCCATGCCCACCGCTTTTTGTCATGACTTAGTTATAACTTGGAATGAGGATGGTTGTCAATAGAAAAACAGCAGGCCCCCGGACTGCAAGTGTTGTATGCTCACTAACCCGAGGGCCTTTTTAAAAGTTGTCGATGGATTAGAATTTGCCGGGGATGCAGTCCTTCATCTTGGTCATCAGCTCTGATTTGCTGATGCCAGATTTGATGCCACAGTCCTTGGCAGCTGCAGCAACTTTCTTTTGCTGTGAAGTCTTGGGATATGGTTTCGGTTTCATCGAAACGATGATGCCGCCATTCCCACCCACAGCATAGGGGGCATCCTTCGCCTTGTAGCGCTTCGGTGCACCCTTCATATAGGTAGAACCACCACTAAGTCTCATTTAAGTTCTCCCTTTCGAGTGTTCCAGCCTTTAGTAGCCTAATAATGGCCTTCATGGCTTTATCGACATTTTGATTGTGTACCCTGGTTACCACGGTTGTCAAGGGGGGGTTATTCGGGTAGGACCTCGATGATGGTCCACTTCTTACATTTAGGGCAGAGGAACTCGACAGCTCCCAGCATTATAGCCTGGTTGCCCAAGAAGCGGCCGCAAGAAGAGCAGTACATAGGTTGTGTCTCGCACATTTTATTGAGAAGGACTTTACCTGAAACATCCTGGATGACTTCCGTTGTTTCTTTCACAACCATCTTATACTCCTTTTCCCTGGCACCGGCATTCGTGAATAGCGTTGAATATATTTTGCTGAAGTTCCTGCCTGTTTTTGGGCAGGGGGTAATCGACGATATTAACCATGCAGCCGGCCAGCTCTGCAGCCTCCTGCTCACAAGGCACTACACCCTTAACCCTGCGAGACTTTCTCTCTTTAGGAGGCTTGGGTGGCTGCGACCGGCATATCTTTTCTGCCTCTTCTCGGGTCCCAGCTTTCCCTGAACATAATTTACTACCACTACAGAAGTCCAACTTGCGCTGCTCTTTAGTCTTACCTGTACCCGTTATAAACGGGACCATGCATTTTCGATACTCGTCAAGTTTAAGGGGCATCTTCTTTTCCCTTCGTGCACTCTTTTATAGCAGCTATGAAGTCATCTTTGGTAACAGGCTTCTTAGATATGAGACACTCCGCTGTCTCGGCCAGCTTAGATTCTTCCGGCTTCAGGTCTAATACCCTCTGGCTAAACTCTATGGCATGCTGTTCTTCCTCGCCGGCAATGTGCTCAAATAAATTAGCTGTATCCAAGTCTCCCACACTCCTTGCTACTAAAGCTCTATCGATGTACGCTTTCCGCGCCATTATTTCCTCATCGACGCTCTTCTTGAGGTATTGAATAATCTTGGGGTAAACGTATTTATCAGCCATGGGGCTGCTCCTTACTCTTCACAGTCTCCCAGTATTTTAACAAAGTACATTTCTCACAGACTCCCATATCTTTTCCCGGACAAGTTTTGCACTTATCCGGTCTGTCCACTTAGTTTACCGGCTCCTTGTAACTGTTTCTGTTGCTCCAGGGTAAGAAGTGATGTCACCTTTTCGGTACCCATAACATCCTTCCTGTAAGCTCTTACCTGGGGGATAAGACCCCGGTAATACTCAGGGTCGTGTTTCATAATCTCTGTGGGCTGAAAATCAGGTACATGGGATTTATACCAGCCGATAATCTGGCCATAGACCGGCTTGTGCTCATAGGACATGATTTCCTCAGCCGTAGCCTCAACGCCGAAGTGGTGTTTATCAGCAAGACAGTTATGGGCAATACCGTGTGGAGTTAGATAACTTTCATCCTCGGCTACGCAGACGTTATAAACTGGTCCATTGTACTCTTCATCTTTTACGCAGCGTACCGGCAGGAACATATAACCTTCACCAGCCCACCCTTTGTTACGGAGTGTCCGTGATTGAACCACTCGCCAGCCAAAATCGCAAATAGCATTTAAACGGGACATCGCATCACCCGCAATAGAAATGGTATATGTATTACTTTCCGTCTTTATTAATCTACCCTCAATTATGCCATCTGGAGTCTTACTACATCTGAAACCATGCAGAATACCCAAGCGAAAAAGCATCATATGAATTTGATAAGCAAGGTCCTTTGAAACGGTAGCGTAATGCATTTCATTACTCGTAATGCATCCATCTCCCGAGAAGAGACCTTTTAGCAGCCTTCCTTGTTTTTCTGAGGGAAGATACATAAACCATGGGGGCAAGTGCTTTTCTAGGGCATTGCTGCCGAAGGCTTCAAAAAATAAGCAGAATTCTTTGTGGGTATAAGCGAGATGTAAGCATGTTCTTCTATGATATGTTTTCGGCTCGACTCCAAAGGTTTTGACAAATAATTGAATCACTCTGTCTATGTGGTTAAGCTCATGATATCCTAAGCTGATAGTAATACGATTTTCAACCTTACAACCTTCTGCGAGATACCACCCAAGTATCTCCGCGAGGTCAGGTGTAATGATATCCATATCGCGGGTTTCTAATATTCTAGGAAAAACCATGAAGTCCCCATCGGTTATGTCTCTAGCATGTACCCAAGCTAGTTGGGATTCATTTAATCCTCCATGAGTGCGCCAATTCCAGCGCCATCCATCTTTTGCTACCAATACTGGATGTTCTGGTGTAGCCCGGAACGGGGAGCCAAAATATACTAGGTCGATATTTCGCATTATGCCAGTATGGTTTCGCACCATATGGTCGGTAATGCGTTGCACCTGTCCTCTATGGCTGAAGATTCTCCTGGCTCGATTTTTGTAAACTTCAGCTAGTGTAATAACAGGGTGCATATCTCCATTTACGTAAACTAAAGAGTCACCAGGTTGACAGTCACAGGGTTTGCCGGCGATCCGCCCGCCCCCGGCAAGGTCCAGCTCCATCTTGTAGAGCTCTTTGCCCAGCCGGCGCCGGAGCTCTTCGATTGTTTCCTGGGTATTGGCCAGTTTAGGCTTGGTCACTATGGCTGGAGTAGTGCCGGATATGACTTGAGTAGATGAGGGTTGGATATGAAATACTTCTTCGCCCGGGTATGGTGGAAATTTCACTTCTGGCGGCGTATTTAACCCTTTAACGATGACGCTCACCAGCAGTTTAAGACCGACAATGGGTAAATTACCAAGGTCCATAGCTACCACCTCCCGTTTCGCTATCATATAACCACTTTACCATGGTAGTCAACCCCCTCTTGACAACCATGATGAAAGAGATACATGATAAAAGGCAATGACTGACAAAAAGCCACAGACGACAACGGAAAATGAACCTGTTAGTAAATGCCCTTTTTGCGACAAAGCCATATTACTTGGTGAGTATAAAAACGTAGGAGCTGCCCTGACAGCGCACAAGTGGGCTGCCCATGCCAGGGAAATGAATACGCAACTTGACGCTGCCCGACAGAAATCAGCAGAAACACGAAAGATTAAAAGTATGGCCAAAAAGGAAAAGAAAAACAAACCCTTACAGACCACTATCGAAAAAGCCATAGAGCCAGAGTCCAATACAGAGCCTCCTGTCACCTCCATAGAAGAAGAGCCAGTTACTCAAAAGGACACTGAAGCAGTGGCTCCTCCACCAAGAAAGACCGAGGAAGAAAAGGCAGAGGTGGAGAGACTAAAGAGACTAAAAGTAGAAACCGAGCGGAAATTAAGAGCAGGTCCGGGGATTATCGCTACTGCTACCGCTCCCAAGCCCGGTGCCATTCAATTCCAGCTTGGTGCTCTTTTGATAGAGGTCGATCCATTAAGCCTGGTAGAGTGCTACCAACTCTACAAAGACATGGTTACCCGCTGTGGACTGACCAGTACGTTCTCGGAGGCCATGGTTGATTCATTTGGCATGGCATGGCGGATGCTGGCAGCCGAGCTACCAGCAATGGAGCCGCGGCATAACGGTAATGGACACCATGAAGTTTCCCAGGAACAAATAACCAGAGTAAGAATTGCTTGAACAAGGAGGAATCATGTCTAGTATAGGTGAATTGCTTGGCAAGAAGTACGGTGATACCAAAACTCAAAGTGGGGAAGGTAAGACTGACAAGGACAAATTCCAGGAAACATTAGACTTGGCGAATGATGCCGCCAAACTACGCATTGTTGAGGGAATTGGCGGCACTAAAGGCGTTGTAGAGAAACAAGCTGATAAAACTACCCTCGATATCTCCGGTGTCATTAAGGCCCAGTCTGAACAGATTAACAGCCTTATGACTAACCTGGTGACCCTTATCACTGCAAAGAAAGATAACGTTGACCCGTTCTTTGAGTACATGAAGGGTGAACTCAGGGACATGAAAGAACAACTGAGTGGCAACGACCCACTGGCGGCTATAGCTAATAACATGGCGGTAATGAAAAGCCTTACTGACCAGATGAAACAGCATCTTGGTATCGGTGCTCCAGTGGCCGGTACCGGCGACAACATAAATCTTATGCTGGAGATTGAGAAACTAAAGGGTGACAGAGAGGAATCAGCTCGACGCTGGCAGGCAGAGAGAGACGATATCCACCATCGCTGGGAGATAGAGGACAAGAAATGGACTGCCGATTATAACATGGCAGTAAACAAACTCTCCAGCGATAGCAAAGGGAGAGAAGGCGCTGCTACCATGGCTCAAGACTTGATTGGTTCAGCAATTGAGGCTTTCGATGCCGGGCGTCGAGGAGTAGCGGCAGGGGCGCAGGCTACACCACCGGTACAATACAAGCTCCCCAAGAGTATTATCTGCGAAGAATGCAAGAAAGAGATAGTTGTTCCCGAAGACCATAATCCTAGTCAGCCTGTAGTATGTGCCTGTGGCGAAAAATACAACTTTGGACCAAAATAATGGGAAAACATCCGGCAGAATCTTTAACCCCCCACACCCCCCATAAGATTAAAGATATATATATAGAGTTAGAGTTAGATAAAGATTATGTAACGGCGTTACATCCACGCCTGAGTTTGAGGCTGTAACGGAAAAGGTCGTTACAAGGTCGTGCCTAGAAAAAGTGTCATGTAACGGGGCCAAGTCGTTACATTCCGTTACATTTCCGTTACATTTGGAGGTCATAAAGTAGTGGGTAAACTACAAGATATTTTAGACAAATTCGATGGAGTGACTTTTGCCAAGTCTCTTATACTTAAACAGATAAAACGCAAGATCGACCCCTTCCTGGAAAAGTGGGGACCTGAACGATGCGATGCTATGATATTAGCTAACAAGGACTTCGGTGATGTTATACCTCCGGAGCTGGTAGCCAAATATGCCCCTGAAGGGAAGAAGTGGTCGTTCTTACTGGAGAAATTAACCGACGATGACTTTATTTCGATACTGCCGCCCTGGTTTATTCAAACTGTTGACAACCGTGGTAATCAGGGTACAGAATGGGCGGGTAGGCAAATAAAATGGCTGAAGGGATTTCTTGGCGAATAGACCCCAAAACAGGTAAAAAACTGCTTATCACCGCAGCTGTAGCAGTTGGGGTTGGCATATTCCTGAGTCAGATTTCTTCAAAACCATCAGGCGCTTCAGTTAAATACCCCACTAATTATCTGGTAGACCCGGACTCCGTATCTGAAATAGCGACACAGCTGCCCAATGATGAGGATGACTTCATTCTATCGGCATGGGATTATGTCCACAATAAAGTGCGCTATTCCAGCTATAACACTGATATTTTTCTCATCAATTCCGGCGTAGAATGTACCCGCTGCTATCATCCGATATCAGTGCTTCAAAGCGGCAGCGGTAACTGTGTAGCTTCGGCCTCATTGCTGACATCTCTTCTCAGAGCCAAATTATCCCCTGACCGGGTATATGAAGCGGTAGGGTATCTCGATACCGGCAAAGGTGATTTTGGTCATGCCTGGGTGGAAGCCAAAAGGAACGATGGTAACTGGTACCTATTAGAATCAACTTCGGCTCCCTGGGGATGGCAGTCGAGGAACGCTGCTAACAACTATGAAACTTTAGCCAAGTTTAACGATGCCAAGTTTGAGTGCTATAGCCATGAAATGTGCCAGGTCGCCATGGGGTGCCCCTGTGAGCAACGGAGTGAAAGATGGCGCGGCCTTTAGTTGTAACCGGTAATACTCTTAATGAGCTGCAGCACCAGCTAGAAGCCTGGTACAAGCCCGGTGCCAAGATGCACCTTTACCTGGGCGTTCAGAGAGACATGACTGCCGAGATACTTGCTGATATCCAGCAAAGTTTGCTAAAAGGCGGAGTGAAACTTACCTCCCCTCTTGATATAGGTAATGGCAAATGGCCCAATACTTTACGCATACAGTTTGAGAAAGGTATAGGCCCACTGCCGCTGGATAGCCTAACCAGTAAACCTTTAGGCTGGATACTGATAAATGTAAATGCTGTTAATGCCAGGCTGGGAGGTAATCTCCGTTAGGAGGAATTATGGCTTGGGAACAAATAGGTGAAGGTGGCAATACTGACATAATGGATGTTGTCAGTTATGAGAATAATCAGGTCGCTGAGGGTCAGAGGGCAATGCTTCAGTGTGAATTTGCCCTGCCGGTACCGACCTGGCAGATAGATAATTTACGTGACACTCTGACATTTGCGGGGGTGGAGGATTTACAGGTTTCGAGCAGCGGTTCTCAAGTAAATGTAACCTGGAGGAAGGGGTTTGCCTGGGCTGCGGTCATTATTGCAGCTCTAGTAGTTATAGCACTTATCATTATCTGGCGAATGTTCAAGGATGTGCCAGCGCCGGTACAATCGTTTGCACTTATTGGCATAGTAATAGCAGCTCTAGCCGTTGTCGGCGTGGTCGTATATAAAGCAGTAAAAAGTGGGAGGGCACCCTGATGAATGAAAATGCAAGAATCAGTAGACTCAATATGAGGCCGGTAGCGTTCAGGCCAATGGAGGCGAGTTATGAGGCTGGGGCTCTAATCCCAGGCCCACGTAATCATATTCTCGATGCGTGGGTGGAAGTGAACAGCGCTCGCGTAAATCAAGTAGTGGTGGGCGGTACTTTCAATATCGGGGTTCAATTTGAGGCCGAGAATATCAATGGCAATACCTGGCATCTGGCCATAACGGGAATTGACCCCACTGGCGCTGTAGCTTGTTTTTGGGATGAGAGTGTTGGTTTCCCCATACAAAAGAGCTATGTAACCGACACTCGATTGTTAAATAAGCCCAGCTCACCCATAATGCCTGCCGGCACCGGAGCACTGGTGGTAACACTCAGGTTGTGGCTTAACGATGATTTCAACGTTAGCCCTTCAGCTCCGCCGCAAAATCTGTGGCTCAATGGGATATCCGGTCAATCGCCTCCTCCAAACACTAATGGCCCGTTTACAGCCTAATAAGGAGTGTCATGGCAACTTTAACGATTGCCGATAGTATTATAAACCAAGGCGGGAACATTACCTTTAGCCTCACTGGCTTTTATGGAGGATATGCTATTTATGTTGGAGTGGTAGGCGGCGGCTATGCCACCTTCTACGCTCCGACTGGTAACTTATCTAATGCAGTTATGGGACCTATCGGAGAGGCTCCTGGAGGTCCATACACTTTAAGGGCTTGGCAAGAAGACGAATACGGCTCACTAATAGCTCAAGCTACTGCCCCCTTTTATATAGAGGCAGTCGGCTGGTGGAATGTAGTGGTAGCCCAACTTTCTGTAGGACGCCCGGCAACTTATAGTGGCTGGTACAACTCAGCCTATGCCCAGTTTTCGATCGCTCGAATAGTCGGCGTCTTAGGTTGGTACAACTCAGCTTATGCCCAGTTATCAGTTACTCGAATGGCAGCCTCTAGCGGCTGGTATAACAGCGCTGTGGCCATCTTGAATGTGAGTCGCGGCGCAGCCTCATCTGGCTGGTACAACTCAGCCTTAGCTCAATTTTCAATCGCTCGAAAGGGAGTAGAGCCGCCCCCTCCGGATGGTGAGGGTGGTATAAACTGGCCGGCAGTGGCCATAGCCGGCGGTGTCGTAGTTACCCTTGCGGCTGTTGCTGCCACTCACAAAGGGCAAATAAAGAGCGTAGTATCTAAAATCAAGCGCAAGTAACCTATTGACAACCATGTTATTGCTGGTAAAGAATTACTGCATGTCTTAAATAAAATAAGGTTTTCTAAAAGAGGGGATCAGATTTATCTGAAGATGCTTCCCCTCTGCAACCTTCAGGTCGAGAGGTTGCCACTATCTAAAGGAGGTAGAAAAATGATTGATGTAACCAAAACCATTACCTCGGTAGTAGAGGGCGCAGTCGATATCGGCATGGTCAAATGGGATGAGAAAGCCATCGCGGCTAATGCAGCCTCAACCAGAGGCGCTCCCTTCAAAGGGGCTGTTGATATCTCACGACTGGCAATCACCATCGGCGGATACGCTGCATGGGCCTTGGGCAAAGGGAAAGTGGCAGTTATTGGCGAGGCGGCAGCCCTGTCAACAACTCCTCTCTTGATTCACTCGATTTATAATGCCATGCAGAAGCCCTCGGTAGCCCCTGTAGTGCGTGAGTACGTACAGCGAAGGGTTGCCAATCCGGTACCTGCAGGACGCACCTATGAGCCGGAACTGAAAAAAGCCTACGCAATGTAAAAAGCATAAATAGTAAATTTAGCTCTGAAGGAGGAATACACGGATGAGCTCTAAAGCATTTCTTATCGAAACCGATTCCATGACCTATAGCGACCAGCAACGGCTAAGAACCGCTGCACTCGCTGGCGCTGTTCAGCGAGCATATAACCAGGGTATCGCACCCTGGGACAAAGAGGACCTTCCCCTGAAAAACGATTCCAAATTTGCCGATACCCCTGACCTGAGTGAACTTATTGACTACATAGCCAGGGGTGGATGGCCCAAGAATCTGGACGCCCGCGAATTCCAGCCCACGCTTGATGCTGGTGCTGGTGCTGCTGCGGACTTCTGGAATACCCCTGTCCTGGCTGCAGTCGGCACCGAATACAGCTGTCTTGGCGCTGTTGGTGTTGCCCCCGCTGCCAGCCGTACCAATAAGATAGTTGTCTGGTACAAAATTCAGATAATCACGACCCCATTACCGGTGAACCGGCTTCTCTTCCGCCGCAATACGGCGACTGGTTTACTCCAGGCAGAGTTTGACCTGGAGCAGGTTTCCGGTGGTGAGAGAGTCGATGGTTACTTCTCTGAGCCCCAGGTATGGGACAAGACTACCCCCTACGCCATCAACGCTATGTGCATGCTTCTCACTAATGCAGCGTGCAAAGTCGTTCTTGGCAATTTCGTTGTTGAACCTGCCGGACAGACTAACGTCTAGTTGAATAACGCACCGGGGGGATGCGTAATTCCCCCCTTCCCTACTTATGGGGCGTGCTGGAGAGGCCGTAATCCTCTTACTTTATTCAAACTGGAGGTAATCAGATGGGTCAATATTCTCGTAGAGTACAACAGTTACTTTTGGGTCAGCAAGGTGCTAGTTATCAAATATGGCCAGCTCCGACCGGTGTCCCCGCGACTGGTGTTGCGGTAGTTTCCGGTGCCGGTGCCTGGGGTAACGTAGCGGATATCGTGGCTGCTGGTGCTATAGCTACTGAGTTCTGGTGTGTTGGGTTGTTCATCCAGACACTAGGCGGTGGTGCTATTCAGGCAATGGAATTCATTGTTGCCAGCACTGGTCCTGCCGCTGGTAACCCCGGTCCTGTAACTACCCCCTTTATCTTCCAATTCAGGGTAGACCCCAGCCTGGTAACACTGGACTATGGCTTCTTCCCGTTGCCTTACCCGGTGTATAAGCCAGCTGGTACTCGCGTTTGCTACTGCGCCGGCGGTGCTGCCGCCAGAAGCATGGCCGTCAGTTTGGCCTACGCAATCAACTTATAGCTCAGTCGTACCATGCACCCGGATAATCCGGGTGCATGGTACCTTACTAAAGTAATTGAATATTGAATAAGGCTATCTAATCACTCTTTGAGAAAAGAGAGAAAAAAGGAGTGTGAAGTATGTCACAAGATTTTATGCGCCGAGCCTACAAAGCATCGGACGCGATGGAACCCGTTGCCCTGCTCGATGATTTTGTCCGGGTCATTACCAACGGCCAGGAATATTTCGGCAAGGTAGATTTCTTTGAAGCTATCCCCCCATTTCAGTGTATCGACTTTTGCGCTGTTCCTCCATGGGGACCGCTGGCAGTAGCCACTCCCATGCCGGCAGCCACCAGCCCAGGCAAATATAATGTAACCAATCTTGACCTGGACGACGACGAGTTTGGTCAGTGGCGCTGGTTCCCGCTCGATAATATCCAGGTAGGATTATATCTGCCCTCCGGTGTTGCCAAATGGTCGCTGAAGAATATTCAAGGCGCTCTTGACAGGGCAATCGTCTATCGCGATCCGCTACTGGTATCAACAGAGTTTTACTCATGGGAAGACCAGCGGCCGGCAATGCAGCCTACCAACTTCTCTGGATATGTTCAGAATGCCGCTCGGATTGTCGCCTTTGGCTATCGATATCATATTTCACAGATCAAGGTGGGCAACCCACTGTACACAAACCTGTTGAACGGCAACACTCCATGCACACCGGTAATCTGCAAGGGCTTCATTGGGCAGCCTTCAAGAACGTAAAATCGAGGTTTATTAAATAAAGGAGGAATTCTATGCCAGCTTTAACTGAGCTTGATAGAGGATATAAGGTTACTGGTCCAGTAGTAAATTTGGCGGTGGCTGGAGTTGGAACAGCAGCAGTGGTATTTATCCGCTCCAACTTTGCCGGGCAGATAGGCACAAAGAGCTTCAGAATTAAAAAGGTCATCTGCCGTAACAATGCGGCGGGCGCTACCTTCTTAAACATCGGCACCGGTGTTGGGGGCCTTTTTGTCGCTGCTATCCCCGCTCTAATGACCTTAAACAACATGGATCAAGAGTTTGGTCCGGAAGAGCTGGGAAATGCGGAATTTTTCGCTAGTGCGACGGCTTGGCCTACTGCCCTGGCCGCTGGTGGTACACTCGATGTGCAAATAGAAGTTGAAGAAATAGGCTAAAGGAGGCTCCACTATGGCTGACCGCCAAGATTATACGGCTATAGCCGCAACTGGGGCCGCCGTTATGGCTGCTCTGGCCTGGTCTAAAAGTCCGGCAGCCGCCTCAAGCCAGTTTCCGCCGGAGCTTATGCAGCTTTTGACTGCAATGGCCAGTGACCTGAATGATGCTGACAGGGTTAAACTTGCCGACATTCTGGTAGCCATTCAACAATTGAATCCTGAATTGAATCCTGCAGTTGGGGGCTTAAAAGGTTACCCCGCAAATCTACCGAGACTTAGTACAACAAGGGTGCAAATACTGGCTGTTAATACAGCGGTACAGCTTCCAGATATTGTCATACCGGATGGTTTCGCTGTTAAAATCAAGGCATATCCAACTAATGCCGGCATAGTGCGCGTCGGACCAGGCAAAACTGGAGCTATCGACCCTAACCAGGCCGAGACGCTTCTGGCTAATGAAGCCACTTTTTACAACATACAGAATACCAATATTCTATATGTGACGAGCACAGCTCTGGCCGTTGTCGGAGAATATGTTACAGTGACAGCGGAGCAATCATAATGGAGGTGTAATATGGCAGGCGGTACTACTGTTACCCCGGTATCCCCCGGCCTTACTTTTTACGGTATTGTTTCTAATGTAATCTCTGCCACCCAGTTTACAGTACCATTGCTGGTAGGCAGAGGGGATACTTTTTTTAATAACTGGATGGTATACGTGCTGCGTAAAGGCACCGGTACCGGTGCCGCCCCCCAGGGCGAGCAGCAAATAGCCACTGCCTTTGTCAGTAACAGTGGCCTGGTTACATGCCCGGCCTTCACCGCAGTTCTCGCTCCAGGCGATGAGATACTGATGCTGCACCCGGATATCTCAACAGTATTGGCAGCCGGCATCGCCGCAGTCCTGGCAGCTATCGGAGGCGTAGCAGCCGGTGTAGGTCTTTGCTACCGTGGCATAGTTACTGGGGTTCCTGGAGCTGGCCAATTCACCATTGCAACCCTAGCCGGTCAAGGGGGTAACTCATTTATAGACCTCAGTGGAATAAATCCCTACTACGCTTTTGTTAAAACAATCGCTGCCGGCACTGGTGCCCCTCCGGAGGGAGAGCTCCAGCCAATCACAGGTTATGCCACCTTAACCGGAAACTTCAGCGCGGGCGCTTTTACAGTCCCAGTTGGTATTGGCGATGAGATTCTCATTATACATCCCATGCTGGCCAGAATATTTAACATGTACGGAACGCCTCCGGCCACCGGAAGCCTAGTGGCTAACTGGCAGGCTGCAGAGCAGACCTTAGTTAACATCGGCGCAGCCAATACCAGGAACAAGGTCAATACCTTAATGATTGACATGAATGCTATCGGTGGTACACTCACTATCCGTATGTATCATGCTATAGCCGGTGTTCAAAGACAAATCTACAGCCAGGCTTTTACTGTTGCACTCGATGGACCCGGACGATGGACAATTAACGGCCCTGTTGGAATATTCGATATTCTCCGGGTAACCTGCCAAAGCAATCTTGTTGGTGACAACGGTGTAGCCATAGCCTACAGCTATATGTTGGAGCACATGTAATGAGTCTTGAAATCAAGAGCGGCGGAGTAACCGCCATATCAGGGTTAACCATAGACGCCGATAAAGGCTGGGCGGCTAAAGGTATCTCTAATATTAAAGAGGTAGTTGCCGGCATGGCTGAAGGTGACATGATTTACCATGACGGCACAAGAATAGTCAAGATAACTCCTGGCGTTATAAACTCTGAACTTATAACGAAAGGTCCGACCTGGCCACCCATATGGGGGTTCGTAGCATGAGTGTAGAAACGAAGGGCGGCGGAGTAACAACCCTATCTGCGCTAACCATCGATGCCGACAAGGATTGGG
>JAQUQE010000014.1 GCA_028716225.1 Dehalococcoidales bacterium
TATGGTTGCAAATAAATCAGTTGGCGCGGCTATTGTTGTTAATGGGTCCATTGCCACCCAACTTGTGCTTCATACTGCTTTAATCGATTACATAAATGTACCTATACCAATGTTTGGCGTGTCTTTGGTTGTCGGTGATTTAGTAGCTTTAGCCGCTATTCATTCCATCGGAGCAGACAATGTTGTGCTCTTTGGTAATGCTGCCACGACATTCTTAAATATAGGTCTAATGGTAGGTTCATAGGAGTAACATGGAGATTGGAGAACCAAGAAAATCAGTATTTCAGATCACCCTTTCCGAGAAGGCAACCGACAAGATTTTATTTAGTGCAGACGTGATTGACTACTCCGAGAGCGCAGTCATTGAAAAAGTCAAAGTCGGTTCAATCATAAAAGAACTCGGCCTCAAACGCGAAGATGTGGACTTCTATATTAAAATAGTGGGACACCTTTACGAGGGGGAAACCTTTGCCGAAGCTCTTTCAAAGAAACCGGAATTGACGGCAGAGGAAAAGGCCAAATGCGCGGAGATTAAATAAGGAGTACGCCGATGGATGAACAGAGATTATTTATTGACATAGGGCGGCTCCAGGAGGGCCAAGCGGCAGTCCGGGCGGCTGTTGAAGATTTAACCACCTCGGCTAATTCACTGGCTGAAAAGGTCAACTCATTGCCCTGCGCTGTTCATTCAGGGGATATTGAAACTCTTTTAAACTGGAAAGCCCAATGCAACGGAAATAAAGAAACCGTCAAGATAGAGAAATTGAAAGGGACAATCAGTCTGAAAAACGGGCTGATTTTGATTGTTATTACAGCCGTAGTCACTGGCTTAATCACAAAGATTATTGAGGCGCTGGTGAAATAATGCCGCCCTGATATTTAAAGTTCGCATCTCAAGCCGTCACGGAATCTTAACGTGGCGGTTTTTTTATGGAGGGAAATATGAAAGACTTTCAGGAACAGTTTATCACCCTGATAAAAGGGTTAATGCAGCCGATGTTCTCGGTCTTGGCCGCGTTTATCGTTGTGCGGCTACTTGTGTCTGGCTTTGACCAGTCCATGCTATTCTGGCTGGCCGCCGGCGTGGTCGGCTTCTGGTTTGGCAAAACTATCGGGCTGTTCGGCAACGGGAAAGTCCCGGAGATCACGGCCAGCTCTACTGCCGAAACCACTCAGGACTTAATCAAGGTCATCAAAAATCAGGCGGCCACTATCAATAATCAATCCATCGATCTTGGGGCCTCAGTTCCGGTCACTGTCGTTGAAGGCAAGGCCGCTCCCGTCGTTACGCCGGTCACTACGCCGCCCACGTCAACCAGCGATGGCGACAACCCGGACACGTACCTGGCTAATCTGGCTGCTACGCTGGATAAGGAGGTATAACATGGCTTCGATGATTCTACTCGCTCAAAGATTCTGGCTCGAAACACAGAATCGCTGGCCTCGATTATCGGAACCTCAGCGCAAACAGTGGCTCAATACGGCTGTATTCGTGGCAACACAGGGCTTCCAGTACGCTGTCCGGGGGACCGACATCAAGGCGCCGGCCAAATATGAGGACCTGGCCACAGAGATAAAGACTTTCGATGGTGATACAGAGAAGGTCTACTCGACCGCCATGTACTACGGGAAATTCAACCGCCAGTGTCGCAATACCTGGAACGCCGAGGAGGTCAAGGTCGCGCTGTCTACCCTGGCCGCCATCCTACGCAAAAGAGATACGGGGAAGTGGTAAGATGAAACCCTGGCTGATATTCCTTATAGCCATAGCGGCGGTGGCGGTGCTGTTCGGCCTGACCGCTGCCCTTTCCTGTTCGCCGCCTTTGCAGATTGGGGAACCAATCGTAACTCACGACTCATGCGATTGTATTTATCTAACATGGGAAACAAATCAGCCTGCTATCTGTAAGGTATCATTTTGCACAGAAGGGGCCTGTTATACAAATTCTTTTGAAGATGAATACACGGTATCACATGAATGCGGGTTGCCTGTGCGTTGTGCCAACAGTCTTACTATAACAGCGGTGACTGAAAGTGGCGAAGCTTGCTCGAGAACCTTTATCAAATAGCCTTCCATAGAGCGACCGAGGGAATGGAAGGCCCAGGTCGCCATAAAGTCGTGGGCGGCGGAGTCCGATGTCAGACGTGCTCCTTTAGTCTGAAGCCTTCGGGATAGTAGGACACTAAAGTACGCCTTCGGCAGCCGCCCGCGCATTTTGAGGTGATATGAATTTAACCAAAGGCACCAAAATAGTAAAAGTCGAATGGAAAGATGCCTTCGAGACTAACGGCTGGAGCTATGACCTATCCGAGATGGTCCCGGCTGACTGCGTTACTATCGGGTATCTTATCCAGGACTGTGAAACCCATATCACAATCGCGTCATCCACCAACGATGCCGGGGTATGCAACTGCATGACAATCCCCAGAGGATGCATAGTCAAGATTACGGAGCTGAAAGAGGACTGATGCTGGTTTATATTGCCGGCCCTTATTCATCCGATCCCGAACCAAACACAAAGAACGCCCTCGCGGTGGCCGAGAAGGTCCTTGCCGCCGGGATGATTCCATTCGTCCCCCATCTATCCCACTACTGGCATTTACTCTATGAGCACGATTGGGAAACCTGGTTGAGAATCGATGCCGAGGTTTTGTTACGGTGTGATGCCGTCCTGAGAATCCCCGGCGAAAGTAAGGGGGCCGACTTGGAAATAGAGACAGCCAAAATTAAATGGATACCTGTCTTTTACGATATTGAAAGCCTTGAAAAATGGGCGGGAGGTTAGTATGGCCTGCGTATGCTGTATGCCCGAATGTGACAATCCTTGCGCTTGCGAGGAAACAGTCTGCATATATCACTTAATGGAAGCAATAACGAACGAAAACAGACAGGAGGAACAGGCCGGCCCGCCGGCCGCTGATGCCGTTACCTAAGATTGGGACAAAAGAATGGGAAGAGGAAGCCCGATTTTACGAATCATCCACAAGGTCGCAACGAGATAAACGAGCACGAGAATTGGGTTACGGCGATCGCAATAATTACGGGATGCAGATGAACAAGCGGGGCGTGCATCTGAAATCAGATAACCCGCCGATCACCACGGATTACAAACTTCCCCCGGACAGTACATGGGAAGCCCATATTGAGACTATCCAGCGCCTATCGGAGCTCGTAGCATTCCATGAGCAGGTGCCCAACGAACTGACTATCAAGATTGACACCGATTTACCTATCGCGCTCACCTTTACCGCTGACTGGCAATTAGGCGAGTTTGGGGTAGATTACTTAGCATTTAAGGACGATAATAACTGGTTACGAAATCAACCAGGCTTCAAGGTCCATGTCGGCGGTGACGGATACCAGAACTTAATCCAGGCATCAAAAGTCGGCAGTTCGCAGAACCAGGTCCCGGTCGCTGTGCAGAAGGGGCTTTACGTTCTTTCATTAAAAAGACTGGCCCCACGTATCCTGACCCTGGGCACAGGTAATCATAATTATTGGACTAAACTGGCCACGGGCGAGGATTGGGATGGGGAGCTGGCCAAGAAGCTCAAGCTACTCTATATCAAGCATTATGCGCTTGTCCATTTAAAAATCGGTAAACAAGAATACCCCTATTTAATTTTACACAAAGGTCGTTTTAATTCTGCTTTTAATCTTACCCATACCTGCAAGCAATACCAGCGCCTGCATTTCCCACGAGCTCGGATAGTGGTGATCGAGCATCAACATACCTCTGCGGTAGAGCAATACCGCTATGACGGCAAGGAATGTTTAGCCATCCGGCCCGGAACGTACTCAGTGTATGACGACTTTGCACAGCAGAACGGATTTTTCGGCGCACATGTTGAAAACCCTACAGCCGTGCTTTTCCCCGACCGTGACAAACTTGTCGGTTTCAAGGATATGCGCGATGCCGCGATCTATTTGAAAGAAGTAAGAAAGTGAAAACTGTCTTTATCAAATTTGATCGAGGTACATGGTATATCCAGGAAGCTGATAACGAATACCATATTTACTATCGGCAGACGGGTGGGCAACCCCAGTTAATGATAATCTGCAAAGGCAAGGACGTATTCAGTACCCTGGCCGAATGCTGCTCTCTGATGTACGGCCAAATACACCCTGAAGTCAACTGGTCCGATAATCTAACAAAAGAAATTGAGGGATTGCTTTAATTCCTTCTGATGCCCGGTGAGTTTCGACCACTCGCCGGGCGCTTTTTTTATTTACAGAAGGGACACCGATATGGCGGGCCGTCCTCAGTCGAGGTGATCGATACCCGCCCATGCTCAGGGCAGTCAAAAACTTGGGTAGTGCGTTCGATTTTCAATTTAACGAATAACCCTTTGGCCGGCCTGACCTCGGCCTCCGTATTCCCACATACACAGGCTTTGGTGCCCGGAGGGACTTCACGGCCACAGGCAGTACATTTCATCGCATATTCATTAAATAAGACGCTAAAAATCTCTCAGCGTCCTCACTGTATCCCCCATTCTTTCTCGCTTGTCTTTCCCACCTTACAATCTCAGCCAGTGTACTACTTTTGATGCGGTAATATTTCGCAAGGATAAATACCTTATCTGCTCGCGGTAAATATATGCCGTTTTCCCATTGGTTAAGGTGGGTGTAAACAATCCCCGTATCTCTTGAAACCTCCCTTAGTGTACGCCCCAGTTCCCGGCGCAACTTCCTTAAAACTATCCCAAATTCTCCTGCCATCTATTCGCTTGTATGCTCCTCTCATAATTTCACGTATCTGCATCAGCTCACACCTCCAACATTAACTTTAGTAAATCTTTTTGTTTTTGTCAAACAGGGTATTGACAACCTCTAAATTACATGATAGTCTATCTGTAACATGTTAGAGAATACGGTTACTGGTGATAGGCGCGGAAGTGTATCTAATGGTATGTCGTGTCAGATAAGGTACATTGTGCGACATTCTAACATGGTTAAGATTCAGTTTCAGAAAAATGAGCATAATTTTAACAACCGACATTGTGCGACATTAAAAAGAAACCAAACACCCTCCCTCTACAACCCCCCAACTATTATACAGGAGCTGTCAAATTGAGAAAACGCATCCAGGTTCAATACTCCATGTATCAAGATCATCTCGAATACCTACGATCTCTGAAACGAGAGTTCCGTTTGCCTATTTCCCTCATATTGAGGGTAATAATTGAAGATTTCAAATTGAGGAGGGCAAATGGCGAAAGTAAAACAATCCTCGATCAACTGGCGGCTGGTCATCGCGATGCTCTTAAGGCTGGAAAAGGATAATGCAAGCGAATAAAGAGTTAATTCTATTCCAGGGCAACAATATCCGTATCGAGCGCGATAAGGATGGCAACCCTGGGTTTTGCCTACAGGATATTTGCGAAGCCCTGGGGATTAAAAAACCGCGCAACGTTATTTCTCGTCTGTCGGGAAAGGAGGCCTTTTTAACGGGCGTCCTTACTCCGGGCGGTATGCAGCAGATGTGGTTTGTAAACGAAATTGGACTTTATCAGGTAGTCACCGGTAGCCGCAAAGCATGGGCCAAAGATTTAACGAAGGTTATCACTGAGGCATTACCCGGATTAAGAAAGAATGGGGATATGGAACGCATTGCCGAATTGGAAGCCCGGATCGCCAAACTCGAACGCGGTGGCGGCCATCTTCTCACCACAATCCCGGCAATCTCTCCCCGGTCACAACTGAATATGATTATCCGCAAATTTGTTGCCAGACAGACGGGTGGGTACTCATACCCGGACGCATGGCACGAGTTGTATTACCAGAATTACTACCGGTACGGAGTGGACCTCAAAGCGCGGGCGCGCAGGAGAAAGGTAGACCCTTTGGATTGTGCCACACCAGAGGAATTAGGGAATCTCGTTATCTTAGCCCATCACATTTTCAGAGCAGCAGAATGACAAACGAGGAACGCGCACGTAAGGCAGGGCTTAAAGGCGGACCGGCCACGAAAGCCAAGTATGGATTTATTCGATGCAACTGCGGCTTCATACACCGCACAAGTGACTTTTACGCCCAGAACGGCGCGAATGGCGGCAAAAAGACGGTAGAAACTTACGGGCGGGAACACATGGCCGAACTCGGGCGCCGAGGCGGGCGCGGTAATAAAGGAGGGGAAAATGGGTGAATTAAAGTTAGTTCTATTGACAATTCAATCAATGGTTGTTGTATCCCAGATTATCTGTCTGATTTTATACGCAAGAGACAACTCGCGTGATTTCTGCAACTTTTGGTCTATGTTCGCAATGATTCCGGCTTTAATACTCATGGTTATTATTTTGAGTTTACCGAAGTAAGGAGGGAAGCAATGAACTGTTCAGTAGGGAATCATCCGCCTATTAGCGAATGCGCTAAGTGTAAAAAGCAATGTCCCTTTGAAGTCGAGGACTTCAGCAAATGGGACGTAAGGATGGGCGAAGATGCTATTCGAAGTTGAGGTCGAGTTACGCGATAAAAAAACACTGGTAATCGAGGCCGAGGATCCGGACGATGCGGCCTTCAAAGCAACGGAAAGGTGCGAGGATGACGGCCTAACCGTCACCGGGACCTACGTACAAAGGATGGATGCCTATGATCTTAAAGAAATGAAAGTCGCACATTTAATTTAAAGGAGGGAAAACATGAAATCATCTACCATCAATAACTGGTCGAATTTATTGGCATGGCCAGTCAGAGCACTTATCGTATGGTGGATATGGAATACGTGGGTTGGGCCAGCCCTTAAAATCCCGCAGATCGATTACTTGACTGCGCTTATGGGATTGCTCATGGTTTCATGTTTTCGCAGTAGCTATGGTTATCTCATTGGGAAAATCGTTGACAAATTAGAAGGTGAATAAGGAACGGCAGTTAATCCTATATTCTGCCAAAGGAGAGAATAATGGCAAAGGTATTGAGTGTAATCCCAAAGAAGTGGGAACGGGATGGTAAGTCAGGGGAATTCTGGCAACTGGCTGTCACAATGACAGATGGCACGACGCGCGGCGTCGATTCGTACCGGGAACTGAAAACCGGCGACGAGATTCCCGACAGCGAAATCAAGCCCGGTAAGAAAGAAGGCACCTGGGTAATCTGGTCAGACAGAAAAGGTGGTGGGAAAGGGAATTACCAGCGCAATGACGACTCAATCCGGGCCCAGTGTGCTTTCAAAGGAATGGTGGACCTCATCATCGCCAACAAAATGAACGTCGCCGACCTGAATACACCGACCTGTATCAAGCTGGCAACCATCATCAAGAACACAGAGGAAGCAGTCAAAGGTCAGCAGGTCGGGCTAAAAAGTGCAGGTGATGCAGGTGGTGCAGCCCATGCCGGTCAGCTCGCAGGTCAACCGCCATCAGCGCACGGCGCAGATCCCAGCAAGGTCCCCCCGCCCCCGATCATTCCGGAAAGTGTACCGCCACCTATCAAGTCAATGGGAGAGCTGAGGACTAAGATCAAAAAGACCTATTCGACCCTTCAAACCGTAGCCGCCCAGGACTCCATACTCGGGAAAGAACCAATCACGGATTATGACGCGGCCTTTCAGAAGGTAGTCGATTACATGGGAAAGGAGATATAAAAATGGCGATTACTTCAATCACGGCAATTAAGTCCTATTTTGAGGCCGATGGCGGTCGCAAGGTCACACTTGAGGAAGTCAAGAATCTTTCAAAGGTCGAGCGTGACGAACTGGCCCAACTCGCAGCGAAGGAATTGGGCGAGGAAATCGCCCCATCTTAAAAAAATCTAAAGGAGGGGATATGATAGACGTCAAACCAAATCTCCAAACACTTGTCCGCAGAGCAGAAGACCAGTTCTTCCCTTGGATAACGAAATGGTCGGTCGAATCCTTAGTTATCCAGACAGACGAGCAGCTTAAAAACGCCAACGACCTTCTCGGAATAGGGAAAGCCATACACCGTGACCTCGAAGAGGCCCGGAAAGAGGAGAAGCGGCCTATCCTCGAACAGGCCGAAGCCGTGGACGACAAATACAAGCCTATCAAGAACAGAATCGCGTTAGGTGTGAGCCTGATCGATAAGGCTGTTTTGACCTACCACGACAAGAAAAAGAAAGAGGCCGACGCACTCCTGTTAATGCAGATGCAGGAAGAGGCGCCGAAGATGGCGGAGTGCCGGACAACCGGAGAGGTTTACGAAGCCCCAGAAGCCATAGTCAAGCCGGTCACTAACTCCGTGCGGGGCAATATGAGCAGCACGGCGATCATCGAGGGGTACGAATACGAGATCATCGACCCGGACGCAGTGCCGCGCGAGCTCTGCAGCCCTGACTTAAAGAAGATCAAGGCCAAGCATAAGTATGACAAACTCCCGATCCCCGGTGTCCTGATTACGGCGAAATCTCACACGAGCACGAGGCTGGGATGATAGAAAAACTGATGCTCAAATTAGGCTATGTCCCACTCCCCAAAGCCGGAGAAGGGCAGATAGTGGTCGGGCCGGTTGTCAGGAAATTGCCGGTCAGGAAATCAAAGATTGGAGTCGGCGATCTGCCGCCAGCGGCCCAGGCCCTTTGTGACGCCATAGAAAATGCAGGTGGGGAAGTCCACATCACTGAAATCCGCGCCAACCTCTGTGATATCTGCAAGGCCGACTTTAAGGACTGCCTCAAAGCGGTCAAGGAAACCGATCAGGTACATAACACGGTCAAATGCACGGAGTATAAATGAGGAACCGCGCCACCCTGAAGGTAACAACAGGGACTCTGCTTGTGACGGCCCGTAGGTCACTGACGCGGCTATCCTCCTTGGGCCGGGCAACCGGCCCGGACATTACCGCTGGGGCCGGGAAATCTAAAAAGGAGAGGTCAAAAGAATATCACCCCGGCGAGATCCCGGCCTCAGATTTAATATGATCGACCACGAAGCAAAAGCAAGGGAATGGGGCAAACGTCACCCTGAATTTATCAGAGAGGATGCTTTGAAAAAAGTGAAACGAAAGTACCATAAAAAGAAGCGGTCGTTAGCTGAAGGTGAAACGGTTAAAAAGGGAACACACCGGGCATTAAACGGAGGCACCGCGCGATCTGACGCCATAATCCGCAACGCACTCACTCTTAAATGGCTGGCCTTCCTTGAACAGCCGGACAATGCCAATAAGGTGCTCAACCAGATACGGGCGGACTTCGCAAAGGAGGTTTTGAAATGCACCCAATAGACACGCCGGTATATGCCGGTCAAAGGAACAGGTTACACGGAATCATTCAAGGTACTGAATATTATCACGACCCCGAGGAACCGGACGCCACTAAACGATGTGGAAAGACTTATCACGTCAGGGTGGGTAATCCCTGCGTTGAAGGATTTTTGACTCCGGATTTGCACCAGATTTCAACGGTAAGAGTGAGGGATTTGTTTTGAATTATAAGACGGATTATGCACAGAAATTAAAAGACCCACGCTGGCAAAAGAAGCGATTGGAGATTTTAGCACGGGATGAATGGACCTGCCAGAAGTGCCTTGATACCGAATCTACTCTTATAGTTCACCACCGCTTATATATCTCTGGCAATGATCCCTGGGATTACCCGGATGATTTTTTAATCACACTATGCGAAACGTGCCATGAGAGTGAATCTCGGAATATGGCCACTATGGAAAAGGGATTGATTGAATCGCTAAAGGCATCATTTTTCGCCGAGGATATACAGGAACTTATCGTGGGGTTCTGGCAAATAGAGTTGCAATATAAATCAGATATAGTTGCCTCTGCATTAGGATGGGCGATTAGGGACCCTGAAATGCAAAGGGAAATAGTTGATAAGTTCGTGGCGCAATTAAAAGAGTTACAGAATGCACTAACAGGGAATCGTAATGCCTAAAAATGCTTACTACTTCCCCCATGACAGCAATGCTTCACGGGACCCCAATATTTTAAAAATGCGATGCGCTTACCAGGCTGAAGGATACGGCTGGTATTGGATGATTATTGAATTACTCCGTGAGCAGGATAATTACAAGTTATCCGTAGCCGATGAATGCGATTGCAATGCCATCGCAATGCATTGTTATGCGGACGCATTGCGGTTTAAAACCTACATCGATGATTGTGTTGAAAAGTTCCATTTATTTAACCGGACTGACGGCTTTTTATGGAGCGAATCATTGACCCGTCGCATGAAAACCTTTGATGAACGGTCAGAAAAAGCGAGACTAAATGCCCTTGTTAGATGGGATGGTAATGCAAACGCAATGCAAACGCAATGCGGTGGCAATGCTAAAGATAAGAGAGTAAAGGAAATTAAAGTAAAAGGAAGTAAAGAAGATAAAGTAAAGGAAACAAAATACGAAGTGAGGAAAGCTGTTTTTCTAACCGCAAAAGAAACAGAGAAAATAATCGACCAATTTGGGGAACAGGGGGCTAATGAACGATTTGAGGCATTATCCCTGCATATATTATCCACAGGCAAAAAATACGACTCCCATTACTACACGTTGCTTAATTGGGAACGGCGAAAAACATCGGAACGCAACCCAAAAGGCAACGGCCAGCGTGACCCGGATAGCTATATCAAAGGAAGTCTGGGGCATATGGTGCAGCGATGACAGAGAAAGAATTTGCCACAGCCGTTGAGGATTTATTAAATCTCTACTCCTGGACCTGGTGCCATTACCGGCCAGCCAAAACAGACAAAGGCTGGCGCACACCGCTTTCAGGCCATAAAGGGATGCCGGATTACATTGCTGTCAAAGGAAAACGGCTTCTGATGTTTGAATTGAAATCAGATACCGGCAAAGTCTCTCCTGAGCAGCAGGGATGGCTTGATGCCCTCGGAAAGACGAAGGTTGAGGTCTATTGCTGGCGGCCTGACCAGTTCAATGAAATAGTGGAGATATTGACCAGGTGAGGCACATCGACCTCTTTTCAGGCATTGGCGGCTTCGCTTTAGCCTGCCAGTGGGTTGGGATTGAAACGATATGCTTTGTAGAAATAGACAAGTTTTGCCAGAAAGTTTTGAAAAGGCATTGGCCTGATGTGCCTATTGTCGAGGACGTAAATAATGTCGAAGAAATCAAACGAATTGTTGCCAACGCCATCGGCTTCGATGATGAGCGAGCAGGATTTTGTCCAAGCAAAAGGCAACAGCAAGACAAGACCAAAATACGAGGACGCGGGGTTTGCCCGATTGTTGCCAACGCCCAAAGGATCGCCATCGGGTCCAGATTACGCCAGACGCGGCCAGCCGCAGAGCGGAGCGGACGACCTTGTGACAATGATGGCCTCTTACTCACCGCCGGTTTCCCCTGCCAACCCTTCTCAAACGCAGGACGAAAACGAGGTTCGGCAGATGATCGTTACTTGTGGCCGCAGACTCTCACAGTCATTGAAGCTGTCAAGCCCAACTGGATCATTCTTGAAAACGTGCCTGGAATCCTCAATATGGTATTCCCCAATAGTGAAGTTGGAGTGGCAAGCCAAGCCACTTTATTCGGTGTTGAGAATGACGAAATCTGCGATTACAACACAATCTCCGGACGAATCGAATCAGACCTCAGACAAGCAGGGTATGAAACAGTATGGCTTGTTATTCCAGCTTGCGGTGTCGGCGCACCCCACAGAAGAGATAGAGTGTGGATTGTTGCCAACCGCGAGGGCTTGCGATTCAGAAGGGGGGCCGACAAAGGATGTGCAGAACCAGAATGGGCATTGGTTCAGGGAGAATCAAGAGGGCGTACGTTGGGGGATCAAACTCAAGGATGCGATAGCCATGCTACCGATACCCAAAGAGCGGGACTGGAAAGGGCAAACACAGAGGGGCAAATATCAACAGAACTCAATAGCCGATTCGGTGATATTCCAGGATGGTCAGAAAACTGGTATGAAGTTGCAACCCACTTTTGTAGAGTGGATGCAAGGATACCCGATAGGGTGGACCGACTTAAATCACTCGGAAACGCCATAGTACCGCAAGTAGCTTATGAACTAATTAAGGCAATTCAGGAGGTCGAATAGTGGACTTAAAAGAAGCCGTTATTAAGACTATTCAAGAAAATTACATAATCTCCATGAGTATGGAAAGTGTACCCGCTGAACCACTTGACCAGAAGATTACCCAAGAAGAACTGGTGAAAAGAGGATACTGGCGATTGATTGTTAATTTGCAGCTTACTGAGGATATGAAATGATACCAGCCAAAACCTTAAAGGAAATCAACCAGCGCAGCGAAGGACTCTGCGAGAATTGCGGGCGCCCAGCGGCGGACATCATGCACATCATACACAGAAAAATGGGAGGCCGAAACGGTATCTGGAAAAAGATAATCAACGACCCTCGGAACTTAGCGGCCGGCTGTAGAGGTTGCCATGATCTGATTGACCTCCGCAGGAAACAACTATTCCCTGGGGAACGGGACAAAGCCCTTGAAATAATCAAAGCTAAAACGAATTGGTATACATGGGAGAATGAACATTGTGGTTAAAAAATCTGCATTTTATTACTCGCGGCAACCATTAAAAGAGGATGATTTCAAGAAATCCGGCCTCGTGGAATTTGATATTGACTGGTATTTCATCCGCTTTATTAGAGAATGGAAACCAGGCTTATTGTTTTCCAAACATCTCAAGGAAAAGTTCAATGGAAAATAACGGCGAACACTTTATACGTATGAGTTTACCCACAGTCCGACTGTCGCGTGATAGTCAGAGGGAATATCCGAAAGAGGTTTATCCCTTCGGTGAAGGCATGGAGCTTTTCGCCCATGAATACGACGGAGCCTGGCACGTCTCTGAAAAAAACACCGGTTTAGTCGTAGGCAGGGGAGCCACTATGGATGAAGCGGTTGCAGACTCCCACAGGGTGATTGACCAGATGGGATTGGCTAAATTCATCGCTTCGATCAATGAAACGGTTTCCAAATTAAACTCAGGTATGGAATATGATTACGGCCGTAAAGAATGGGTCGATCCTGAGAAGCATCCCAACGTAGCGCCGGAGATTTCGTATGCAGCAGACGATTAGATGTTGTCAACACTGCTCCAAGCCGATCATCCGTAACGGAGAGAGCCCGGCCAACTATCTTAAAAGGAAATACTGCTCTAAAGCCTGCTCTCGCGCCGACCAGAAAGGGAAGCATCCCTGGGACGCAACGATAAAATGAAATCCTGCACAAAGTGTCACCGCGAGTTATCCAGTGAGGCGTTTTATCCTGATAAGGCGCACAAGGACGGGCTACAATCCCAGTGTAAAGATTGTATAAAAGCCAACGTAATGGCTTACCGGCATACTGAGGCTGGATTGGTTGTGGCACGGGCAGCACGTAAAAAATATAGCTTGTCTGAGAAAGGTAAAGCCAGCAGCCTGAGATATAGAAAAACAAAGAAGTGTCGGGCAAAGTCAAATAAAGCGCTCAAAAAATGGAAAGGATCAGAGAAGGGTAGATTGTGGCGGGAGCGATATGAAGCCAACGGGAGCATGAGAATATCACGGAAACGATATGACCAGACAACCAAAGGCAAGGCCGCTGTCGCAAGAAAGGGCAGTAAACGGCGAGCACAAAAGAAAATACTCGCGACTCTCACGGCTAAGGAATGGGCTGATATTAAAAAACAATATAAATACAAATGTGCCTATTGTGGCGAGAAAAAACCTTTAACAATGGATCATATTATCCCAATTAACAAAGGCGGGCATCATGTTAAAGAAAATATTATACCCGCCTGCCTGCGTTGTAATGCCAAGAAGGGGGACCGGCCAGTATTATTGCAACTATTAGCTTTGACGGAGGTGAAATGCCAGTAGGGTCATATTCCAATGCGTTACTTAAATTTGTTTTAGTTCATTACGTGGAAATAATGCATGGGAAAATAACTCCGGCGGAGATGAGTGAATTTACAAAATCTGCGGGTAGAAAAAACCCTTTAGAGACAGCGATGATCTGGCGGGCGGACCTGGACCAGGCCATCCATTCCCTGTCACCGCGCGGGATCTGGGCCGAAGCCTGTAAGGACATGACGGATACCATGCTTTATCACCTGGGGCGCCTCGATAAGCGGGATGACAGCGGGCCGATCCCTTATCCACTGAGCACCATGCAGAGGGTCTTGGTTAACGACTGCATTTTGAAAGGTTGTGGGAAGGTCTGTAAACGCACGTGTGGTAAGAACGCCCCGGACGTTTGCTGGAACGAAAACATCATTACCCGCTTGAGGCACTTTTTGAACGGCGAAGGCCGGGACCAGGCCGGGAGATTCAAACGATAAACTGTTGGAGGTTAAACATGGATAAAGAATGGATGCCAGTAAAAGAACCAATTTGCGGTTACTGTAACTTTCAAATGACAGGATGCGCTTGTGGGGAAAACACTGAACTCGGATGCCCCTATTTACAAGGTGCTAAAGATTGGCAACTCAAACTACTGGAACACATAGACCGGAAATACCGATGCGGAATCAAAGAAGATATGGCCTGTGGATATATTATGATACCACCTGAAGAATTTCAGCAAATGAAATCTCAGTTGGAGAAAGAGAGATGAAGACACATAAAAGAGGCGATAACAAAGAAAATATAGCACCACAGCCTTATTGCGAGTTTATCTTGTGCGATAGATGGCCACATCCAAGAATAATCAGCACGCGTGATAACTCCAAAGTAACCTGTAAGAAGTGTCTCAAGATAATGTTCAAACAGGAGCAGAAAGATGGCAACTAAAGATTGGCGAATATCTAATTGGGTAAACCCTGTTGTTGTGGATGTTGATTCAACGGGCAATCCGAACGAAACTGATATTGCCATGCAGGAGACTTTTGAAGCCGGAGCCTCAGCCATGCACAAGGCCTCAGTAGATTACTTGGAAGGGAAATGTACTGAGCATTTATGTAATTCACCACTTGTTTTAGCTTGGATAGACGATGGAGAGGCGAGACCCTTACATCGCCGTGATTGCCCCATCTGTTATGCAGCATGGGAAGGAGAGTAAGAGATGATTTGCCCGCTAAAACTAATCGCTTTTGAAGCTCGCCCAGTTAATAAAGAGGCAAGTACAGATTTTAGTTGTGACTCGGACTGTGCTTGGCATAATGAAATCTGGGGGCAATGTGCTATCGTAATGATCGCAACAGGTATATGGAAATTACTTGATAAATCATAGGAGAGTGTTAACAATGGCTAATGAAAGACCGGAGTGGATTAACGTTGCTATGCAAGCTGTAGACTACCAAATAGACCGAGAGTTTGACGCAGAACCTATTAAAACCATAGGCGAGATAGTTCTGCTTCTTAAACAGCAACCACAGGATAACAAGGTTGTATTGGATTTCGATGATAGCTATGATGTTTTCCGTCTGGTCAGCTATCGCGGATATTATAGGTTTTTATCTCTTGATTATGATTGCAGCACGAAATTCCAACGACCCTATAATACGGTATCCCAACTGTTGCGGTCTTTTGAAGGTGCTATAAATAGCGAGTTCGGGGGATATAAGGGCGGACAATTTAAGATGCACTCCAAAACAATAGTATTTGTTTCGCCTTACGGCATGGCTTCACAAAGGATGCTTGTTGATATCAAAACAAAAGGCAAATTAACTACTATCTGCACTAAAATCCATGTGGAGGAAGACAATGGCTAATGATAGGCTACTGAGTGAACAACTATTAAAACTTCTACAACTGATTCACTGTGAGGCTAAGGCAGCATATTGGGAACATCACACTCGTTGCGGTAGAGATTTTGATGAACATGATTGCGGACACTGTAATAATTATCAGCAGTGTAAGCGTTGCCACGAGATAACGCAATTATTCAAAGAGGTAACGCCATGACAGACGCACAGATTAATGAGACACTGGCGCAGGAATCTGGATTTACTGATTTTGAAATTAAACCCTGGAATGCTCTATTTGCGAGATATCCCGATGATAATATCAAGAGGGTTGTTCCCGATTTCCTCAATGACTTCAACGCCTGCTTGACGCATATTGCCCCCAAAATACCACAATTCACTATACGCAAGTGCGCCTCTGGCATGTTCGAAGTTATGATGTTTGGTTCTTTTGAAATATTCAGAAATGAACTGTTGTCCCGTGCCTTCTGCATGGCAGCTATTAAATACTTTGAAGGAGAAAAATAGATGAAAATACCTGTAATTTGTAACAACTGTGGCATTAAGTGGGTTCGGATAACCCAGCATCCGATGGCTGGTGGATTGGATGACATTGAGTACACAGATGATCTCCAATACAACTGCCCGAAGTGTGGAAGCAATGACTACAAACAACAGGAGGCCACCAATGACACAGTATAACCATCGAATAGTACCGGATGGAGTAAGAGTATCAAATCCCTACAAGGAAAAGGGCAAGAAATACGACGAGGGATTTTCTGATGGTGTGGCTATAATGATTGGTTACTCTATCCCCTGTCCTTCTGAATGGACAGCAGAGGAAGCGGTAGAGATATTGAAGATTTCGAAAGACGATTGGAACGAGATAGTGCATTGGTATGTGTGGAATAAAGCATATGTGAGAGACGGGAAATTTATAGAGGAGGATTTTGCCCCAATTCTCTCCATGCTAATCCATACTGCTCCTCTGAAGGGGCTGAGTAAAGAGGAGATACGAAAACTACATGAAACCACGATTGCTTGATTTATTCTGCGGAGCCGGTGGCGCAGCAATGGGATATTACCGTGCTGGCTTTGAAGTGGTCGGCGTAGATATTAAACCGCAACCACATTATCCCTTTGAGTTTCACCAGGCGGATGCCCTTACCTATCCGTTAGATGGGTTTGATGCTTACTATGCCAGTCCGCCATGCCAAAGGTTTTCGCAGGCTGTAAAGAAAAAACATAGAGACAACTACCCAAACTACTTAGGAATTATTAGAGATATATTGGGAAATACAGGTAAACCGTATGTAATTGAAAATGTCCCACTTGCACCTCTAATAAACTATTTTACATTGTGTGGTTCATCATTTGGGTTGCCTGTTAGAAGACATCGCAGATTTGAGAGCAACATCTTCATTCCAGTAATGCGTTGTTCACATACTGAATATCCACGTAAATATAACTGTGCATGGAATAGAACAACTAAATTGCGTGTGCTATCTATTAGTGGTGGTTATCAGCATGGCATTACGTTAGATGAATACAAGCAAGCTATGGGAATTGATTGGGAAGTAACTACTAAAGAACTATCAGAGGCAATACCCCCAGCTTATACAGAATATATCGGTAAACAACTTATGAAGGCATTGTCTCTGCCAGTAGAGGAGATTAAGGCTTTGAAGGAGTTGAATCATTGACAACCGAAATCACCTCTTGGGTTATAGAATTTCCTTTTAAAGTCCGGTTAAAGGATGCCGAAGATATAGTTACCAGCATGGAGGAATTCATACAGAAGCGCTGCTTTAAGATAACCTCTGATTGGATATGGCGAAGGGGTTGCTCTCGGTGAAGCTAACAAGGTCATCGTTATGAGTGTGTCAAGTCCGGGCGTTACGTTCATTTGACATACACAGAGTCGATGCGTTACACTATCGTAGATTGGACTTCCTGTGAACGGGAGTCCCTTTTTTATTGCCCTTAATGGGAGCCTGCCTTTAGTGAGTGGATAATCCGCCTGGCCGAGCGGTGAGAAGCGAGCCACTTAATAAGAACAATGGTTAATTCAGCTAAAGGTGGGCTTTTTTATTATGAACTTCACCGACTGTTTAACACCCCAATCCCTCATTATCTGGACCCACTTATCTAAAACACTCCCGCCTCCAGGCTGTGATATCACTATTGATACCAAGATTGAATCTCTGCCGGAGATAGATCGGCTGATGCGGATACCCACTAACTTCCTGCATGAAACTCCAATTAACGATAGCCCTCGTGTTCATCCTCATTGATCTTTTCGCTGGAGCGGTCTTACGTCTTAATTCCTCGTGGTGGTTATTTTGAATTTAAACCATGACACCCCTGTGACGAAAAAATGACATGAAAACTAACTGGATAAAGATAAAACAGGCATATATTGAAGGCACGGAAACCCAAGAGGAATTGGCTGATAAGTTCAAGGTCAATTTCGGAACGCTCCGCAACCGGGCATCTAAAGAGAACTGGACCGAGCAGCGTAAGTTATTCACTCATAAGGTAGACACCCTCCGCACCGAGCAGAAGTCGATCATCATGGCCGGGGAAAGCGTAGAGTTTGATTCCGAGTGTTTAAAGGCTGCTCGGGCTGGCCTTGCCCTGGTTAATAAGGAACTCGGTAATCTGTTGAAAGAGGCCCCGGAAGGGTTATCAGGTGAGGACCTTATGAAGTGGATATTCGGTCGCAACGATGCCATCACCAAGTACGGTAAGGCACTCAATGATTATCAGAAAGCTGGCCGGCTGGCCTTTGGTGAAAATCCCGAGCCGGATAAACCCGTCACGATAAACGTGAAGTATGATAAATGATTGCACGGTCACGCTCCGCAGGCCGCACGATAAACAACTGGCGATCATCAACTCAAAGGCCAAGCGCAAGATAATCCGTGCTGGCCGGCGCTCAGGTAAAACGGTAGTCTGTTCCCAGATCGCAGTCAAAGGGTTTCTGGACGGTCAACGGATACTCTATGCCACACCCACCCAAGAGCAGGTGGATACGTTCTGGTTCGAGGTCAAAAGGGCGTTAGCCGAGCCGATTGACGCCGGGATTTACGTCAAGAATGAAACCCTGCACACAATCGAGCTCCCCGGCACCAAGCAAAGGATACGGGCTAAAACGGCATGGAACAGTGACACTTTAAGGGGAGATTTTTGTAACCTCTTAATCCTCGATGAATACCAGCTTATGAATGAGGAGGCCTGGGAAGTGGTGGGTGCCCCGATGCTCTTAGACAATAACGGTGACGCTATCTTTATTTACACTCCGCCCTCATTGCATTCAAGGTCAGTCACTAAGGCCCGGGATCCTCGCCACGCAGCCAAGCTCTACAAGGCGGCGGAGGCCAAGCAAAAGGAAGCAGAGAAAAGTGGGACAGTCCCACGCTGGGAGGTATTTCATTTCACTTCACTTGATAACCCCGTCCTGTCAAAAGATGCCCTCGACGAAATAGCCTCCGATATGTCCGCGATCTCTTATAGACAAGAGATTTTAGCAGAGGATCTTGAGGACGTACCGGGGGCGCTGTGGACACACGCACTCTTAGACCGGACGCGAAAGCAACTGAGCGAAGTCCCGGCATTGACCCGTGTGGTGATTGGTTGTGACCCCCCAGGCGGCGCTACGGAGTGCGGCATCGTAACGGCGGGCACCTCCAAGATAGACGGCGTGCTGCATGGGTACGTGCTATTCGACAACTCTTTAAGGACAACTCCTGACCTATGGGCCGGGGAGATTCTGAAAGCATATAACTTCGCCGGCGCTGACAGGGTGATCGGCGAAAAGAACTATGGCGGAGACATGGTACAGAACACCATCGAACAGGCCGCCAAATCACGCAGTATGACGGTATCTTATAAAGATGTCCAGGCCACAAGGGGCAAAGCAGTCCGCGCCGAGCCGGTAGTCGCCCTCTTTGAGCAGGACAGGTGTCATATCGTGGGTGATCTACCTCTCTTAGAAGAGGAGCTCTGCGGCTGGATACCCGGCGAAACAAAGGAAAGCCCCAACCGTTTAGACGCTATGGTATGGGCCATAACTGAGTTAATGATTACGGGTAAAGACCCGTCTATAAGGTGGATTTAAAAATGAGAATTTGCAATCATCCTGAACTTCGGCCCTCTGATTGGAACCAACCAAAGCCAGAACCGTGTGAAATGATAGGATGCTGTGAAGATAATCAAGTTTGCCCTGTCTGCGGCTGGGGATTTGGTTCATGGCCTTGCCGATGCACAAAGAACATCTCTGATATCACGCATCAATCATTGCTGGCTACCAGTTTGAATCTTCATTCAGGTATCTGGGCATCGTTGGCGGTGAAATAATGCCGACTAAAGACCCAATCAAAAAGGCCAAAGCCAACCGGGAGAGGCAGGCAAGATTCCGGGCTAAGAAAAAGGGCGTTACCGTAGCTGACACTAAGGCTGACGTAACACCCTCAGCACCGCCAAAACCGCAGGGCGTTACATCCCCGGTAACCCAGGCCGATTATGACGCGCTCCCGCCCTCTTTAAAGTTTCAGGTGGAGGCCGGGACACGGTTACGCCAGACTTTACATGCACCATTGGAGATAAAGGAAAGACAGGAGATGGCGGTCAGAAGATTCAGGGGATATTAACTTTCGGTGTCCCGACTATTTTATAGTTTGGTTTGGCATCAGGGTTGCCGTTTATTACCTTATCTTCCCATGTCGGCAAAGGTAGATCAAGTTCCTTAATTATCAAATCCCGTAAATATTCGGACATTACTTGAGCATCTTCCTCAAGTTCACGTGTATCCCAATATTTATTATCCATACCTTATTTTATCACAAGGATAACACATGAGCATATTTGATCGATTTAGAAAGAAAAGCATAGTGACCAAAGAGCCTGCCGTTCCGTATTTATTTAACTATGGTCAGGCTGTGCCTCCCGATAGGGATACGCGGGGTTATATAAATGCGTTCGGCGAGGTCGGCTGGTTGTTTGCTGTTATTTCCAAGATCGCCCAGGGCGTAGCCGATGCCGATTGGGGACTCTATACCTTTAATAAGGGCGAATATAAAGAGGTAGACAACCACCCTATTCTTGATGTTCTTGAATTCGTCAATCCCTTTCAGACGAGGCAGGAATTTATTGAGCTGCATGAGATTTACATGGGGCTGGTCGGTGAGTGCTTCTGGGTGATCAACAAAAACAAAGGCGGATTGCCCGGGGAAATCTGGATTGCATCGCCGGACAGGATGTCCGTTGTCCCTTCCAAGAAAGATTTTATTGCCGGATATGTTTACCAGGTTGGGAGCGAGAAGATACCCCTCGATAAAGAGATTGTCATTCATCATAAACTCCCAAACCCGGCAAACCCTTACCGGGGCCTCGGACCTGTGCAGGCCCTGGCTATTGACCTGGACAGCGAATACTACGCCGGGAAATGGAACAGGAACTGGTTTTATAATTCAGCGAAGCCGGATGGGATACTGTCATTTGAGCAGTTATCTGACGAACAATATCAACGCCTTAAACAGCAATGGAACGAAAAATACAGAGGGACGGCCAACGCTCACAAAATGGCCCTCGTTGAAGGCGCCGCTAAATATCAGCAAATATCGATCTCAGCTAAAGACATGGACTTCCATGCACTGAGACTTCTTAACAGAGACAATATCCTGGGTGTGTTCGGCATGCCTTTGTCTGTGATGGGGATAACGGAAAACGTCAACCGGGCAAATGCCGAGGCCGGGGATTACACATTCGCCCGCTGGATAGTCACTCCACGTTTAAAGAGGCTTCAAGGAAAATTAAACGAGCAGTTTATCCCGATGTTCCCGAACTCACATAACCTTATCTTAATGCCCGATGATGTAGTGCCTGAGAGCATAGAGGAAAACCGGATGCTTGCTGAATCGGGTATCAAAACGGGCTATATGAAGATCAATGAGGCCCGCGAGCTCGTAGGGCTGGAATCATTGGGTGACGAAGGTGATGTGCTGGTTACTCCGAACCAAAATCCCTTCGGCAGTATGGGGCTATCTGTAAAAAAAAAGCGTGAACTATCCCTTGAATGGAAAGAGACCTACTGGAGAGGGTATGTAACCCGAGCTGAGACCTACGAAAAAAGAATGATCGAAGCCTTAAAAGGAATGTTCGATCATCAGGAATCTCAAGCTATACAGCGACTTGAGAATGGGAGCAAAACTCTCATCGACCAATTCGAAGCAAAGATAGCCTATACTAAACTTGCCACTCCCATATTGACCGATCTTTTTAAACTCTCAATTGACAATGGCAGGGAACTTATAAAACCAAAACCCGTCCATACCGAGGCGGCGCCCGAAGATGAGCCCTTAAATGATTCGGCCCGGAAGTGGCTTTTAACAAGGATAGGCTGGGCTGCTGAACAAGTCGGTGAGGAAACGGCGCGTAAACTGGCTGCCGCTTTAGCTGTAGGCTATGGCGAAGGTGAGAGCATCCCCGACTTAGCGAAGCGCATCCGTGAAGTATTCGTTGACTGCGACCGCAGGCGGTCAATCCTTATCGCCCGGACTGAAACTCTCAGCGCGTCCGCGCAGGGTGCCATCGAAGGGTATAAGGAAGCCGATCTTGAGAAGGCCGAGTTCATGGCGAGCATGGACGAACGCTTATGTGAGGATTGCGAGGCTATGGATAATGAAACCTTTACCTTAGACGATTGCCAGGGCATTTTGCCGCTGCATCCCTCGTGTAGATGTTGTTGGCTACCTGTAGTATGAATAAATTAGATTTAGCTTACATCGGCGGGTTATTTGATGGCGAGGGAAATATCCAGATTGTCAAGCGTAGCCCGTTATCAAACAGAAGGGACACATACCACTTAGTTGTCCGTGTGTGTTTGGTGGAAGATTATATCCCCAAGTGGTTAGCCTTCGCTTTTGGTGGCAGTGTTAATAAAAGGTTAAGGGAACAGGTTAACCCACATCATCGTGACGTATATACATGGTATTGCAGCCAGCAAATAGCTGCTAATTTCTTACGGGCAGTATTGCCATACCTAAAATTGAAAAAGGCACAGGCTGAGATAGCGCTCAAGTTTCAGGAAAGGAAAAGATGTGGTCGGCCTCGTAAAGTAAACGGAACTTTTACCCCTAAAACGGAAGGGGAATTAGCCGTTGAGGAAGCCGAGTATATTTTAATGAAACAACTGAAACACCAGAAATATTAACGAGTGCTGCTGGCTGCCCGTTGTATAGGAGGCATTTTATGACTGAAACTATATTTAAAACATTCCGCCCGGAAGTGAAGGCCGTCAATTCAGAGGACGGCACAATCGATATGCTAATCCCTATGTCTACAGCTTCGACTGACAGAGACGGGGAGAGTATCGACCCTCTTGGCTGGCGCAAGTCACTCCCGGCCTTCCGCAAGCGCCCGGTCCTGCTGTCCTCTCATAATTACGGCGATCTCAGGAAACAGATCGGTGAGTTTACGAAACTCAAAGTATCCGAGGACGGCCTTTTCGCGAGCCCGCGCTACTACATAAACGAGGGAAACGAGGAAGCGGATTGGGCTTTTAAACTGGCCTCGAAAGGCATGGCCGCCTATTCTGTGGGCTTTATCCCGAAAGCCTGGACGGATGGTGACGGCGAAAAGGAACCACGCCGGACTTACACTGAGCAGGAGCTTTTGGAAATCAGTCATGTGGTCGTGCCATCTAATCGTGACGCCATTCAAGGGTTAAGGGGAAAGTCAGTGGACCCTGTGCTTAACTCGGTGATTGACGATATCGTGAGTGCCGAGATTATCGACCTGACCACTAAGCCCGAGGACACCGGCGAGACAATCCGAATCCCGGTTGATGACGGCAATCACGAAGGCCACGAAAGAAAAACAATACCAATCTCCAAGAAAGAAGGAATCCAAGCTCTCTATTGTGTGGACGATAAGAAAATCCTTACTTATTTATTCGATAAGGCTGCCGGCTGGACAATGGAAAAAGCCAAAGCTTGGGTAAAAGAGCATGAGAAGTCGGTCAATCTAATCTGTACGATGTCAGGCGAAGTGATTGGAGGCGTGGTTTTTGAGCCGCCTGTTACTTTACCAGTAGAGGATATCCCGGCGCCGGCCAAGCACAGTCAAAAGGAAATCATGGACGAGATCGACTTCGTTAAGTCACTCATAGCCGAGTACGGGATGAATAAGGAAACCAACGCCCAGGCATGGGATCTGGTCAGGGAAATAATGCGCGAGAACGGGAGCGACATACCCGCTGACATAAAATTCGGCGTTACCCAGATTTCGCTGGAACCGCCGCCCACTAAAACCATCGATGATCGAATCAATATAATCATCGAGCAAACAGTCTCACACTTCATAAAATAAAACCAACTCTCCCAATCGTTTTAAGCCGCCCCCGGGCGGTTTTTTTGTTGGGAAAAATGGAGGTAAATCAATGGAACTTACAGATGAAATGACCGCTGAGATAGCCGCGAAAGCAGTCGCGGAATATCAGGCCAAACAGGACAAGGAAATTGTCAAACGCTTCACACCTGGCAATGATGGCCCCGAGCCGGAAACGCAGGGCTTTAAATCTCTGGGCGAGCAACTCCACGCTGTCATGCGCGCCAAGTCCGGCGCCCCCGATCCCCGGCTGAAGTCTATTGTCGGCAACTCGGAAGGCGTACCCGCAGATGGCGGCTTCCTGGTACAGACCGACTTCGCCACCCAACTACTCGAAAAAACCTTTAATAACAGCGACATAGTAAACCGGGTTTTCCGCATCCCGATCTCAGCCAATGCCAATGCCATTAAAATCCCGGCTGTGTCCGATGCTTCCAGGGCGGACGGCTCCCGCTGGGGCGGCATCCGGGCTTACTGGATGAATGAGGGCGGTTCTAAGACAGAATCCAATCCCTCTTTCGCACAGGTTAGCTTAGAGCTCAAGAAGCTCATCGGCTACTGCACCTGCACAGACGAACTCTTACAGGACGCCTCGGCCCTCGAATCCTGGATATCAAAAGCGTTTGCGGCAGAGTTCGACTTCAAGATCGCTGACGCTATCATAAACGGTGACGGCGCCGGCAAACCCCTCGGCATCTTGAATTCTCCATGCCTGGTAACGGTAACGGCTGAAACCGGCCAGGGCGCCTCGACCATCGTCTTTGAAAATATCGTCAAGATGTGGGCTTCAAGGTTCGGCCCCAACACGTCCAACTATGTTTGGTTGATTAACCAGAATATCGAGCCTCAGCTCTACACGATGGGACTGGCCGTAGGCGCGGGCGGTGGCCCGGTCTATCTGCCCCCCGGAGGTCTTTCGGTCGCACCTTACGGGACCCTCATGGGCCGCCCGGTAATACCTTGCGAACAATGCGCTTCGCTGGGAACTGCCGGTGACATTATCCTGGCCGATCTCTCGCAGTACGTGATGATCGACAAGGGATCGATGCAGAGCGCATCTTCGATTCACGTCAACTTCCAGACTGACCAGACGGCTTTCAGGTTTGTCTATCGCTGCGACGGGCAGCCTATGTGGTCGAATTACCTGACCCCGTACAAGGGCAGCACTTCTTACCAGAGCCCGTTCATCGTACTGTCCAGCACCAGGACCTAAATCGACCACTAACTTTTAGGAGGTAATTAACAATGGGAAAAATGAACATAGCCCAGAATATACACATCGTACCTATCAGGGCGACAACCGATGACTCAGCGACCTTCGCTGCCCCGCATATCAACATGAAGCTCTATGAAAAAGTGGAGTTCCTTGTCTATGTGGGCAATATCACGGGTGACACCATGACCATGACGGCCACTCAGTCGGCGGTCACAGCCGGCTCTACGTCAACCGCCATCGCTGCACGTTACCGCATAACGGCTGCCGCAGGAACTGACACCATGGGCGCGACAACCGCCCTCGCAACAACCGGCCTGGCCCTGACGAACGGTACTCACGACCTGTTGACCATCATCGTTGACATCGATTCACAGGACATGACCACAGAGAGCAAGCCCTATGCCGGCCTGACATTCACCAAATCCTCATCCGGCCAGGCGACCACAACCATCTTCGCCCTCTGCTGGCCGAAGTACCCGCAGGAAACCAACGCAAGCGCGTTAACCTAATGACAATCCCAAAGCGCAATAAAAGGAGGAGGGGAGTAGACAAACGCTCCCCTCCTCAAGTGCGGAAACCGCCGCCAAAAGCTGAAAGGCACGGCTTAGGAGGTAAAAATGTCCACTCAAGGTAAAGGGACTTACGTAATCAATTCCGGCTGGTCCGAAGGCTCACTCGTTTTCTACGAGAAGGCTGTGGGCCGGACGGTAACTGGCGACATTTTCACAATCGGCGCTTCACAGGTCACGGTCGGCGGCACCGGTCAGGACGTAGACTTTCTGGTCTACCTCGGCGGCGCGTCAAACTACTTTAAACTCGACTGCGGCGCCAAGACAGCCGCTTTCTACGGCGTAGATGTAACCGTAACCGGCGATCTGACCATCGCCACTGAGGACTTAGCCCTCGGCGATAACTGTTCCTTAGAGTTCGGCGATTCTACTGACGTTCTAATCACATGGGATACCTCTAATCTCACTATCATCCCTGCAACCGACGACACAGGCGAAATCCAGATCGGTAATGACGGCACCAAGTCAATGAACGTCAGGTTCTATGGAGCTACGGCTAACTATGGTGTCCTCTGGGACATGAACGGCGATACCAATGGCTCTTGGAACTTCGGCGCCAACACTTACGGCCTCATGGTCAACCTTTACGGTATAACGACCGGGTGCGGTGTGTTTTGGGACCCGGACGGCGATTCAAACAACGGCACTCTGTCAGTCGGCGCATCCGGCGGCTCGAAAGGTGTTGACCTTTACGCCTACGGTACAACCAACGGCAACTACTTACAGTGGGACCAGTCAGCTAATAAACTTCAACTGGTCGGGACCTCGACTGTCCTTTCTGTCGCTGGTACGACCGCTTCGTCCAGCACCTCAACAGGCGCGGTCATAATCTCTGGCGGCGTGGGTATTGCTGGCGCGGTATTCGGCACCACGATAGGGTTATCCGGCGCTCTTACTGTTACCCCGACTGCTGCCGGAACGTTCCTTGACTTCGTACTTGAAACCGAATGGGTATCAGGGACGCTGATTAACGCAGACTTCGGCTCCGCAACAACTCTTACGGGCGCTGTTGTGGGTGTCAACCTGGATATCGGGGCTAATATCGTGGCCACGTCCGAGCAATCGGTCAAGGCCATTGACATTAACCTTCCCCAAATGACGGTTGACGCCGCATCTCCTACGGTAAAAGGTATTGAGATCACCGCACAGGGCGCAATCGTTCAAACCACTTCAGGCACAACCACATGGAACGGCATAGATGTTACCATGCCTGCGACCACTCAAACCGCCGGAACGGTTACGGTCAATGGCATAATAGTAACTTCAGGAACCGTTACCAGCGGCACTCAAAACTGCATCAATATCGCCTCTACCGCATCTTCCAACGGCATCGCCTTTACCGGCACGGTAGCAAAGGGCATTAACTTCGCCGGCGCAACTCCGGCTCATGCGGATGCTGACGATGCGTTTGTAGCGATAGGTACATGGAATGATCCGCTGGTTATCACTACCCAGGCTTACCACTTCGTCCCTATCCAGGTCAACCTCAGAAGCGATACCAGTATCAATGCCGATATAGCGGCTGCCAGGTTCAGGGTTAACACTTCGACCTCTACAGCCAATACCCTAACCGCTGTGAATGTACTCGAACTGCGATCTGCGCTGTATACCAATGTCGCTTCCCATGCCAACCTGCAGGTAAGTACGACTATATCTGATGCCGTACAGGTTCAGACCGGCGAGGCATTGGTAGCCTACTTCGCCTTTGACGGTGCGGCTGCCATGACAAATATCGGGGCCAACCCCAACATAGCGGTAGCTGAATTCAAGGTCAACAACACGGCAACTACTCTCACCGATGCCGTTATCATCGAAGCCGTCAATAGTTCAACCGTTGGGAACATGCTCAGGATTAAGACTAACAGCGCAACGGTAACTGATGGCATAGAGATATCCGGCGACATGACCACCGCCATCTCTATTGAAGCAGGCACAATAACGACAGGTATCAGTATACCGAGCACTTGTACCACTGGCATTAGCGTTGCTTCCCCGATAGTGTCCACCTCTACAATAACTCAAACCATAGCCGCACTCGGTAACGATGCCAGGGGCGCCAGCTTCAAATTCACTCAGGCAACCCCGGCGGTCTCAGATGGCTATGCTGCGTTTGAGATTGAAACCACCGTATCGGGAATTGCTACGGGTATGCACTCCGCCCTCTCGTCTTGGGTAAACATCAGCGGCTCTGGTGCTATGGGTGCTAACCTGGTAGCCGCCCAGCAAAATGGTATATGGGCAGATGCGGGTTCAAATACCGGCTCAATCGTAATCTTCGGTATGAGGGCGCAGGCAATACTGACTGACGCTCCTACCGTACTCGCCCCGTTCTCCTTAAACACTTCCAACAGGGAAATCACGGCTCTGTTTGAAATGAACTCCAACCCCGATGTCGGGTATCAGGCAAATGCGAACGAAACCAGCCCGAAAGTAGGTGACGTTCCTCTGTTCTGCGATGCTGCAGGACAACAGTACTTCGTCCGCATCTACTCTGCACGAGGTTAATCTTCAGGCTTCCGGGGGCTGTGCCTTTTAAACAGCCCCCGTCCTGGAGGTGAAACATGAAACTTGAAATTAAAGGCGATACCGCCATCATCGACGGAGAAGATAACTTTCTCGGCAAGCTGATAGCTGGCTGTGAAGGTAAAGTTCTAATCAAATCGCCCTATATCAAGGGCGGACAAAGGGAAATCAAGTCCGTTAAGGACAAATCCGGCAAGGAACTCGGGTTAAAACTCGGCACACTTAAAAAAGATGTCGAAAAGAAATCCAAATAGATTCAAAGAAAGGAGAGTTAAAAAAATGCAACTTGGTGTATTCGACCGGCTAATCCTGCTCAACATTCTACCTAAAGAGGGTGACTTCACCACGTTGAAGATCATCCGCAAATTGAGGGAGGATCTGTCTTTCACGGAGGACGAACACAAAGCCCTAAACTTTGTCCAGGAGGAGGGGAATATCAAATGGCAGACTGAGGCTGACATTCCAAAGGAAATCCTTATAGGCGAAAAGGCCACAGACATCATCGTGGAAGTCCTCAAGAAACTGGACAAGGACAAGAAGCTGACGGACCAGCATGTCTCGGTATATGAGAAGTTTGTGAGTTAGCCTGCTTCGGCAGGTTCTCTCCTTTGGCCCTGCTGTCCTGTCCATCGGGGCAAACAAGGCGGAGATCCCCGAGGCAGGGCTTATTTATAGGAGGTCAACATGACTGTAATGTATGAAAAGGGATTCGCACAGACCTGTGAAAAAACAGACGGCACCTGTCCGAACGGCGATGACAACCTGTTTACTATCTCAGGCGGCCCGATACTGGTCACTCACTTTTATGGGCTGGTGACTACGATCATAGGTAATAATGCCTCGACCTGTACGATTCAACACGCCTGTACTGACCCGGCAGCGGACATCGCACTTTCAACAGCAGTCAGAATTGACACCGATGAGGTTGGGACGACTTATTATATTGATAATACGGCTCTCGGTATATTTACGCCGATTACGGCAGGCTCTTGTATTATCCCGGCCCTGATGCTGCCCTGGTTGTTGACACCAGGCTCTTTACAGGCCACGTTCTCAGCGGCCAATACAGGGGCTATCCGGTGGTTTATATCTTATATTCCCCTGTCTCAGTATTCTAAAGTAACGGCGGCAGCATAATGGGATTTGAAACCATAAAAGTCATCATGGAAGCCAACGCAGTACAGGCCACTGTCGATCAGGCTATTAAAGATAATCCCACTGAATGCCCAGACTGCGCCTGGCCGCTTAAAGTAAACTCGGCGGGCCAGAAGGCTTGCCCGATCTGTGAGAGGGTTTGGTCATGAACTGTTACGTTCCAATCTCCGATCTCAAAACAGCTTTAGCTATAACCGCGACTACTGACGATGTTGTCCTGCGGAACATAGCCGATAGTGCCAGCCGGATGATTGATAGGTTCACTGGCCGGGTTTTCTACGTGACCTCGGCGACCAAGTATTTCGATGGCCGGACACCTCTTTGGATACCCGACTGCCTGTCGATCACGACTTTGAAAACAGACGAGGACGGCGATGCCACCTTTGAAAACACCTTCGCGGAAACCGACTATATCTTATATGGCCCCGGCGAGGATGATGCCCTTAACAGATACCCTCGAATAAGAATCGAACTATCTATGGACTCCGATTACGGCGGCTTCGCCACAGGCGTTAAAAAAGGTGTGCAGATCATAGGCACATGGGGTTATGGTGACGGTATCTCGGCTACGCCTTACCTTGTTGATACCACTCTAAGCGCGGCCATCTCGTCAACCTCGGCCACGACCTGTGCGGTGACGGCGGCGACCAATCTCTCAGCCGGCCAGACGATCTTGATTGACAGTGAGCAGATGTTTATACAAAGCATCTCGACCACGACCTTGACGGTTGTCCGGGGCGTGAACGGCACGACAGCGGCCACGCATTCAAATGGCGCCTCGCTTTATATTTACCAGTATCCCTTTGATGTGTGGCAGGCTTGCTTGGCCCTGGCCTCGGCGGTTTATCAGAATCGCTCCAAGCAAGGGTTATCAAGTGAAACGCTCGGTGATTACTCTTACACGCTGGGGAAACAGCAGGTCAACACGATCTGCAACGACTATATTTCATCGTATCGTATATTGAGGGTTTAATGGGCTTCACATCTCTTTTGAAAGACACCTTCGTTCCGTACACCTTAACCGTGACCGATGATGGCGTGGGCGGCCAGGTGGAAACGTGGACTGAGGGCACGGCCTTTCAAGGCAGGTTGTCTATCCTCTCAGCCAGTGAACGCCTCGGCGCCGACAAAGTGACTGTCTACGCCTCGCACCGTCTTTACTGTGATGCTTCGGTCAGTCTGTCAGAGGATGACAAGGTTACTTTCGACAGCCGGACATTCCAGGTAAGAACGATCCAAAAGCCCTCGGAACTCGGAACCGGAATCGGACATCTTGAAATAGATGTGTTGGAGTTAGATTGACCGACGTACGAATGATCTCCTATAAGGCAGAACGGTTAGCTGAGATAAATGCCCGCCTCAAGTCAAATATGACCAAAGCCTGTCTCTTGGTTGAAAGGGATGCCAAGATCAATGCCCCGGTAGACACCGGGCGGCTCCGGGCCTCGATTACTAACCGATTGGAAGTCGAGAAAGATCAATTGATCGGGATTGTTGGAACAAATGTTGAGTATGCCCCTTATCAGGAGTTCGGCACGTCAAAAATGCCAGCTCACCCGTTTTTATACCCAGCCCTCGAAGCCAATAAATCTAAAATCAAAGGGCTTTTGAAAGAGAAATGATAACCGCCTTTATGACAGGATTTCGAGATAAATTAAAATTATGGCCTTCCACATGGGCCGCAGCCACGGCTTATGCTATAGGTGACATAATTAAGCCCACGACTTATGCTGATCACTGTTACAAATGCACCACAGCAGGGACTTCAGCGGCGGTCACGGAGCCAACCTGGGGTACTACGAATGGTGGGACTACGGCGGATGGCACAGGAACCTTAGTCTGGACTTGTTATGATAAAAAAACATATAACCTGAAGGCCCCACAGGATGCCACTATTCCTTATGTGGTATTTGGGCTTTTAACCGATGTGCCAATAGGGACATTTGAAAATCCTGCCATTATTGAGGATATGGTATTTTACGTGAACTGTTTCTCTAATATATCACAGGCACACGTAGCACAAATGGCTGATCTTGTTAATACCGCCGTACAAAACACGACATTGACAATTACGGGATATACAGCAATGAAGTGTGTTAGAGAATATATTGGAGCCCTCTTCTTTGACGATGCAGGGGGAATTTACCAAATACCTATGCGCTACAGAGTGCAGGGGAGTTTGTAATGGCAAAACCACAGAAAGTGAAGATCGATGTCAATAAATTAGCCAGCCAATTCACTGTTTATCTTACTATAACAGGAATGTGCCGATTTAGAATCCGTCTATGGATAGCACTTCAACTGACAAAGTTGGCTGCTTTGGTAAGTGGTATGAAATGGGAAATATTAGCCAAGCCAAACGGAGAATAAAATGGCAGTTAAAAAAGCAAAGAACACAGCGATCTTAAACGCTGACAAGGTTATTCAAAAGACAGATGATAGGCCGCAGGTGCTTGAGATCCCGGATAGCGACTGGATTAATAAAAACTCAGTCATATCCGGCAGCGTTGACGTGCTTTCAAAATACGGCGACCGCATAAAATCAGTCACGATCTATAAAGGCCGCAACACAGTCATCGAAATACTCAGGGATTAGCTTCGTAGGGTTGAACTGTCACCCCACTCCCATCTATAAAAACCCTATATTCCCCAGGCGGCAATCCCTCAAGGAACCTCTGTTTCATCGGGCAATCTAATAATTCAATTTTATCCACTCTAATCGCCTCCTAAGAAATTATAACACAGGAGCGCGCTTCATAGGTAAGAATCAATATTGGAGGTGCAAATATGGCCCATTTAGCAGGCAAAGCTGGGTACGTCGACACCGGTTCGACAGTAGCCGGCATAAAATCATGGACACTCGACTATACTTCCGATGCCCTCGAAACAACCGACTTCGGAGATGCCGGGGTAAAGACTTTTATCATCGGCGGCTCGGGATGGTCGGGAACATTTGAAGGTTATAAGGACGGTGTACCTCAGACGTTGGCCGGTTCGTCCGTAACCCTCAAACTCTACGAGGACAATACTTACTTCTGGACGGGGACGGCTTACATAACCGGAATCTCGGCTAATACGGCGCATGACGGAATCGTGTCTTATAGCTACACATTCCAGGGTACTGGCGCATTAACTGTTCCACTGGGGTAAAGAGATGGCGCATATAGCGGGTAAAAACGGCAACGTATATTCAGGCGCAACGGTAATCGATACGTGCGAGAGCGCATGGACAGCCGGGGGAGCTGGCCGCGCCACCTCAACCACGACCGGAAAGGTCGGGACCAACTGCACGCGCGTGACCACGACCACAATCGGCGCCACGACCTTACTTCAGTATAAGGACATTGTTTCAAAAGACCTCACATCGTATGACGCCATATACGCCTGGTTCCGGTCCAGTGTGACCACAGCCGCCGGCGCTTTGCAGTTTTTGGTTGACGAAGGGACAGGCGCCTCCGCCCCGGAGGAAACTTTAAACATACCGGTTTTAACGACTACCGTTTGGAGAAGATGTCTTTTACCTATGACCACGCCTTCGGCCTTGAATGCAGTCCTGTCGGTCGGGCTTTACCAGGCCACCGACTTAGCAGATGGGACGTTCGATGTTGACGATGTTGAGGCCATAGCAGAGGTTGACGGTATCAAGTCATGGTCGCTCGATTACACCGCTGACACGTTGGAAACAACGGACTTCGGGGATGCAGGCGTGAAGTCCTACATCATAGGCGGGGCCGGCTGGTCCGGGACGTTCGAGGGCTACAAGGACGGCATACCCCTGTCAATAGGGAGCGCCATAATCCTGGCCCTGGGCGAAAGCCTGACACCCGGCCAGCAATGGTTAGGGGACGCTTTCATAACGGAAGTTCACCCCAACGTAGCGCATGATGGGATAGTCTCGTATACATACAATTTCGTGGGCTCAGGAGCCTTACAGAGTGCGTCCCTCTAACGGCGAGGTGGGCGTTTTACTTCAGGACGGCAGGCAGATCGGCGGGTTTATGGGTTGGAGTATTATCCTACTCTTGAACTCGAAGGAAAAACAGGACGGGCGAGAGTACAAAAAGTCCTCTGTCCGGGCCAAAGCGCAGAAGTTTTGGTTGTTTGAAAAGCCCACCGGTGAGATTACGGCGAAATACTACGGGCTGGTGGAAGATACCCTGGCCATCATCTCTCAGTCCAAGATCGAGGCTGACTTCGGGGAATACGAACTTAATAAGATGATTCCCCGCATGTTGGAAATGATATGGATTTAGATTCTGCGGTCGTTTACCTTTGCCTGACCTTACACTGGACATTCCCGGAAGCGGTCAGGTTCGTCAAAGAAACCCCGATCCGCAAAGTCCGGGCGTTCATGGCCGAACTTGCCTATCAGAAGTCGGTCGAAGATTACCGGACAGCCTCATACTCAGCCCTTATTATCTGTACCTGGGCCAATGCACAGAAGAAAGGCAACCACTATCAGATTAAAGACTTCATAGGCCAGCCACCACAGAGGAAAAACGCTAAAAGCACGCTCTCTGAAGCAATTGAAAAAGCTGGTATTAAAATGCCGGAGGGATAAATGGAACTCTTAAAGGATGAGAAATACACGATCAAACTCGGCGATAAGGAATACGGAATCCCTGAATTATCCTGGGAGGTGCTGAGTGCTATCGAACAGGAATTTGATTGCAGCATGCGGGAACTCCGGGCAAGGTTTGAAGCCAAAGAAGTCACGTCCCTGCTCTCGCTTGTGTATGTGCTTCTGAAATGTAATTACCCCGAGATAACCAAAAAGGAAATCGGCCAGCAGGGGAAGATAGGCGATATTCAGCCCGTATCCGAAAGGGTATTTGCGGCTATTAAGGCGGCAGAGAGTAATGGACACTTTAGCAGAGCTGGCAGTTAAGATAACGACCGATACCAAAGGACTCACCGAAGGACTTGGTAATGTCGAGAAAAAGTTATCATCCTTTGCTCCTACTGCCAAGAAAATCGGTGTCGGGATAGGGATAGGAACTGTGGCTGCCGTTGGTGCTGGCCTGGCGGCTGCGACATCTTTTGCCGGGACTGCTGATGAACTTGAGGAGATGTCCCAGCGGACAGGTATCGGCACAACTGCCTTACAGGAACTTCAATACGCTGCCAAATTGACCGGCTCCGATCTTAGCGGATTAGAAGGTGGTGTTAAGAAAATGCAAAATGCCATCTCTGACGGCTCGCCCGAACTTGAAAAATTAGGTATCAATTTAACTTCACTTCAAGGCTTATCGGTTGAGGAGCAATTAGCGGCGGTAGCCGACATTATAGCTGGGATTGAAGACCCAACCATGCGGGCAAATGTGGCTATGGCAATCATGGGTAAATCAGGAACGGATTTAATACCCATGTTGGCTGGTGGGAAAGCGGGGTTAAAGGAATATGCCGATGAAGCGCATAACGCCAATGTCATTATGAGTGAGGAATCTGTCAAGGCCGGTGCTGAGTTTCAGGATGGTTTAGATAAATTAACATTTGCTATCGGTGGTGTGGTCAACCAGATCGGCGCAGCTCTCATACCTGTCATAACTCCTCTCATACCTTTATTCGAGGAACTTATCAAGACGCTTCCGCTTGAGGAGTTTACTAAACTACTAAAGGATTTGCTACCGCCTATCGTGGAACTGTTTTCCAAACTAATGAAGGCCATTCCCCTTGATATTGTGATTAAGTTTGTCTCGGCGGCGCTTGTGCCTCTACTCCATATACTTGAGGCTATTTTACCTGTGCTGGAACCGATTTTGTATCTGGTGGGGCAGCTTTTACAACTACTGACACCTGTCTTAGATGTACTCGGCCAGGTGCTTAGTTTTGTCTTTCGCATATTGGGGTCAGGCATTACCAGTGTTCTGAGCGAGGTTGCTGGATTGTTCGGCGGCGAACGGGTGAGTTTCAATATGCCATCTTTTGCCTCCGGCGGCATTGTCCCGGGAACCGGCCCTCAGCTTATTATGGCCCACGGCGGCGAAGGTGTATTGACACCCGACATGATGGCTTCAATGGGCGGGAATATCAACCTCTACATCGACGGTGAGCAGGTTTCAAACGTGGTCGAAAAGAGACTTTATGACCGGTTAAGGTATCAGGAAATACCGAGTTATCTCTAATGTATAACGAATATCTTTACAACGAGGTCGTGTATAACCGTGACCTCATCACACACCCGATCATTAAAATTTACCTCGAAGGTGTAGACGTGACCTCTCAAACTAAACTGGCGGACTTTTCCATTGAAGATCAACTGGACGGCGTAAGCACGTCCACAGTGAGGATGAATGGCTAACCAGATCGTTATAACCATAGAGGGCGTTGACGTGACTGCCGATGTGGAACTCCGAGAGTTTATTGTTGAGGATCCCCTCGATGGCGAAAAGACGGCAACGGCGGTGATCGAACCATGAACTGTGGCGATGAAATCGTAATCACCGACGCGCGCCTTGGTCCAGCCAATATATTCGGCGGGTATATTAAGGACATCACGTACAGATTCTTAACCTATAATACTTACGTCCAGATATGCAAATGCCAGGATTACACGAAGTTAATTACGGACGTTTCCAGCGGCGTGACCGCTGACTACTCAGCCGGAGCCAACACTGAAAAGGAAATCCTGACCGCTTTATTTGCTGCTCACTGTGCAACGATAACGGTCGGCGCCTCGGTTATTGCCGGGGATTTGGCAGCGATTAAGTTCACAGATTCCAGTCTTATAAGGGCGATTGACGAGCTCGCGGCCATCAGTGATCGGAAATGGTATGTTGACTATGACAAAGCCCTGCATTATTTTGTCTCAGGGGACGAGGCGTCCACCTTCGACCTGTCGGATTCCCCGAATAACACAACTACATTTCCATACGCCAACCTCGAATATACGATAGATGAGGATTCCCTTGAAAGAGCGACACTGGTCTGCTGGCAGCCGGGGCTATTCGCTGGACAGACTATCGGGATAACGAACGCCACTCTTGTATGGGCGGATAAACAGTTCCTGGTCACGAATGTCATCACGAAGCTAAAAGGGAAAACAGATGTTGCGGCCTACACGTTAGAGTATTCGGTCACGCTGGGGACGATCCCGAAGCAACGGTTCACGAACGAAGTCATCCGGGCCGGCCGGGTAATCACAACAGCGCGCGTTGCTGACGCCGCCATCACAACGGCCAAGATCGAAGATTTAGCCTGCACTACAGCCAAAATAAATGACCTCGCAGTCACAACAGCTAAGATCGATTCCCTCGCAGTAACAGAGGCCAAGATCGGCTCCCTTGCTGTGACAAGCGCTAAAATCAACGATTGTGCAGTATCCAAGCTCACAGCAGGGACAATATCATCAAAAGCCATCACACTGGCTGTTGCCGCAGGTACGGGTGATTCTTACATAGCGGCGGGCAAGACAGATTTCACTAACACTGATTCCGGCTTTATTCTTGGATTGGATGACAGTGATAGTGACCTTGCGAAATTCTATATAGGCAGTTCGACGAATTATCTAAACTGGACAGGCTCGGCATTAAACATCACTTTAGGTTCGGGTGTTTTTGCATTAACCAGCACAGGCGCAAAGGTGACAGGAAACGGGACATCGAGCATGTCCTTTAAATACGATTCTGGCGATGCAAACGATACGGGGTATATTTGCTCGCTTTCATCGGATATTATTCAATTCGGAATTCACCAAGAACTCCAAATAACTGCCGGTTTCAGTTTTGCGGCAGAGGGGGAAGCAAATATCAAAATAGGAGTCGGTGCCGCAAACTACATAGAGATTGGCGCATCGTATGTAGGACTTCAAGTATATGGGTTGAAAGCTTCAAACTTGATCGAGGCTCAAGCAGGAATAGCCTCAACAGGTGACATCTATCCTACAGCGACTAATACCTATGATCTGGGAACCGCAGCTAAAACATGGGAAAACATTTACGGCAGGTGTCATATTTTATATGGGGTTGCACAGGCTATCGCTGGATGTTTATTTTATGATACAGACCCATCAATCGGGATTTACGTCAATGGTGGTTGGCATTGGAAGCACTTAGATGATGATTAAAGAACCTCTACAAATAATCAAGGCCAAACAGAAAGCGCATCCCCATATAACACCGGATAGGAAAACCATGTTTTGCCCTGAGTGTGGGGAAAGCTTGCATGACATTCAAATCATCAATGAATACGTGTGTTCGGGTTGCCGCTTTGTGGTGGGCGAGAGTGACAAATTCTGCTGGCATTGTGGGGAGGAGCTAAAGGGCTTATCAGAAGTCCATTACTGGTGTAACAATAACGAACTTGACCACGAAGCTTTTAAGAACCTGGCGGATGCCTTGAAACTGAAGGGCGTTAAATCATAACTGGACAACCGATACGTAAAAGGTATATGATAAAAGAGATGTGGAAGTTGGGAATACTCTTAGCGATCATCGGCGCTGTTAGTTTAGTCGCCGCAGTCCAAGCTAATGATGTGCCTGTTAATTATGATTCAGATACACAAACCCTGACCATTACCACACAGCATTTCAAAGTCCTTTCTCATACCTCGTCATCGGTCACAGTTGAATATCTCGAAGGTGGCATGTACTACCGTCCTGGTGAACCACCTGGGCCAACTAACCCATTCTATCCCTGTGTAACTACTTTCAGATCATCCGGCTTTCAGTGGGAAAAGGATGCAGTCGAATTAGTCAATAGGTAAACTTTAAATTCGCTATCCATAGGGCGCTCTACGAAGCGCCTTTTTTGTTGGAGAAAATATGACATACAAAGTCCCAAAAAATAATGCGTACTCTACTTTAGCGTCCGGTATAGATGATGTAGCCTTGTCGTTATCGGTTGCTGCCGGTGAGGGCGTTCGTTTCCCTGATACCTTCCCGTTCCATATCACGATTGATTCAGAGATTTTGGAATGTACTAACCGGGCAGTCGATACGTTGACAGTCACAAGGTCGGCGGAAAGCACAAGCGCGGCCACGCATGATGCAGGGGCAGCGGTAAGGTTAAATATCACAGCAGAGGCCATTACGGAACTCCAGACAGCAGCACCGGAAGGCCATGCCGCAGCGGTATTATCAAGCACGGTACATGGTTGCGACATGTTATGCAGGGCAGCAATTGTAGCTGACCAATCTGCAATCCCGAATAATAAATATGCGAGAGTAGAATTAAACAACGTAGCTTCTCCGGGGTTTGATTTAGGGTCTAATTTCAAGTCGGGATATGTGCTTGGGGCAGCGGGAGCATACAGACAGGCTGATGCAGATTCTACCTCTACTAAAATTGAAGATGATGATGCGGCATTTACTACCGTTGCAGGAAAGACCAATGCGCTCAGATATGCTTTGGTGAACTGGTCAAGTGATGCAGCAGGGACATTGAATACGGGTAGTGGGTATGTTACTGCGGTTACCGATGCAGATACTTTGACAATTTACAAGACCGCCGGTGCTAATTTTGCAGCATCCTATTATTATGCTATCAAACAGGCGTGGTTCCTGGTTCCTGCCACGGGTATATATCCTGTGGGCGGCATGATTTACTACAGCAGTACCAGTATGGTTGCAAATAAATCAGTTGGCGCGGCTATTGTTGTTAATGGGTCCATTGCCACCCAACTTGTGCTTCATACTGCTTTAATCGATTACATAAATGTACCTATACCAATGTTTGGCGTGTCTTTG